>CAJWOS010000115.1 GCA_913044235.1 uncultured Pseudomonadota bacterium | reverse complement strand
ACCACGGCACTCGCAGACCCCCTGACCGCCGAGCAGTCCTCCTTTGGCGACCTCAACGGCGACGGACACCTCGACATCATCTCGTCGAGCGACCGGATGGAAGTGGTCTGGTTCCAAGGCGACGGCGCGGGTGCGTTTGCTTCCGGCGACACCACCGACATCAACCTGGGTATCGAAGCCATCGCAAATGCCGGAGACGCCGCGCTGGGCTTTGACGGTGAAGGCGACCGAAGCATCTTCGACGTCGCAGCGGTGCCCACGACGGGCGGAGACCGTCTCATTGTCGGGATTCAGGTCCAAAACGGGGCGACTCGCGAGTGGGGAGTCGCCTTTGGTGTGTTGGAGCCAGACGGTAGCGGCCGCTGGACTGCGTCCCTGCTCCAGACCGGCCGGAGCTGGGGTGGGATCATGCCACTTGCCGATCTCGATGGAAACGGTGTGAGCGAAATCCTGGTCGATGTAGACGAAGCCCTCACGCTCTTCTGGGATGGCGACCCCGGACAGTCCGAGGCGCTCGGCAGCGTGACCAGCTCGAGCATCTACCCGGCTGCATGGACCACCACCGTAAGCGGCACAGAGCTGGGCTTCGTGCTCGGCAGCAACTGGGGCTACGGCTTCACCGAGGCGTGGAGCTGGACCCCCAGCCGTGGACTGGAACGCATCGCCACCGACTTCTACTCCAGCGACATGTACGCAGATGTCCGGCCCGGCTTTGAGGCCAGCAGCGTGTGGCTGCTGGATGGCGAGAATCTCTTTCGATTCGAGTCGGGTGCACCGGCTTCATTTCCCGTGTCTACCAACGCGCTGCTGGGCACGCAGTTCGACATTGCGACCGGAAACTTTGACGGTTCGGGCCGCTTGACGGCTGTGATGGACGGAAGCGAAGCCCTCCACGTTGCAGAGGATCGAACCCTCGAGCAGATGCCGCTGCAAGTCACGGACTTCGGGTACTCCACCCGCGCCGCCGACATCAATGGCGATGGCCTCGACGATCTGGTCAACTTCAACACGAGCCGCGGCGTAGACTGGATGGAAAACATCAGCGCCCCTTGAGCACCAGCAGACCAGCGACCCGGCGACCAAGAAGGGGTAGGAAGGCGTTGTTCTGCCCCAATCCGCCAGGTCGGCGCGAAACTTGCTTCGCAGCCAAGATGGGAACGCCATGTTGCGTTATGTGTCTTCTCTGTCTGCTTCAGCAGACACGCATTCAGGCTCACCCAATTTTGCTCGGAGGCTCCGATGTCGCCGCTCGTCGATGCTCTGCTCGATTCACCCCTCAAGATGTACCTCTCACGGATTCAAGTTGAGCAGCTCGCAACCTTCATGGATGTCCACTCGGCCGAGCCCGACGCGCTGATCGTCCGAGACGGCACCCCTGCAGAGTTCGTGGCGGTCATCATGAGCGGAAGAGCCGACGTGGTGGGCAAAGATGTGAAGATGGCTACCTTGGGCGATGGTCGCTTCTTCGGTGAGTCCATGTTTTCGCACGAAGCCGTCCGCACTGCCGATGTTCGAGCTCTGGAATCGGTCACCTACGCCGTCCTGGATACCGAGGACTTCGAGCGGCTGCTCCTCGCCCACCGCGATGTTGCGATGCGCTGCAAAGCGTTCTTCGAGGCTCTGTACACCTCCAACCGCGAGAAACGCGTCGGAGACCAGACCCAATACGTGGCGTTGATCGCACACAACGCCATGAAGCCCGTGTTGGTGGATTTCGCCAAGCGCTACCGTGCGCAGCTGGAGACCCTCCCGCTCGTGGCCACCGGAACCACCGGCACGCTGCTGCATCGAAGCACCGGGCTGATGCTGTCGCGAAAGGTCCAGTCCGGCCCCCTCGGGGGCGACCAAGCCATCGGATCGCTCATTGCTTCGGGCAACATCCAGGCGGTGATCTTCTTTCGCGACCCTCTGTCTGCGCATCCCCACCACGCCGACATCGAAGCACTCGGACGCCTCTGTGACGTCTACTATGTGCCCTTTGCCACCAACCCCTCCACCGCAAAAGCCGTGCTCGCACAACTGGAACATGGCGCCGTCACCCACTTCGCAAACCCGAACGTGGACCGCTACTCCCATCAACAGTCCGAGCTCACCGACCAGCACGCGTAGTCGCGCAGCCCCCGTCCCGCGGCAGGCCCCGTCCCGCGGCAGGCCCACATCCAATCCGCAGCGGGGGGCGCTGGGCGATACACGGTCTCTGAGACGCCGGCGTTCGGCGTCGTGCCCCTTCTGAGGCCCCATGTCGGAAAGCCGCTTGCTCCGTACGCAGATCGGAACCGGTCGAGCACCGCGAGTCCTAGAGGTTTCGCCCGCCGAGCTTGGCACCAGCGACATGCTCGCCGCGCTTCTCCACGACCGTCTCGGCGCAGTCCTGGTGCGGGATGCGCTCACCGATGCGCGCGATGTCGTGCGCCACTTGCTGGACCACTCTGGGCCAGCCGGTCCCATCGCTGTCCCGCCCTTTCCCGGCGAGACCTGGGGCCACGTGCTCGTGCTCGCGCAGCCCCACCGCCAGCGGTACCATGCCTGCAGCACGGCGCTGCAGCAAATCATGCACGCCTGCTCGGTGAATCCACTGGAAGTGATGCAGGCGCAGCTCGAACGTGCCGCGGGCCAGTCGGTGCGCTGTCCCGATGGCGCGACTGGTCCCTATGTACCCGCGACGGTGCGCCGCCTGCGGCCAGGACAGGAAGTGGCTCTTCACAGCGAACACGACCACTGGCCCTCAATGAGCGAGGTGCGCAGCCAGGCCGACACCTCCATGCAGCTGTCCTGCTACACCACCCTCCAGACCTGCACGGAAGGTGGCGAGATCATTCTCTACCACCGTCCTCCAGCCGGCGAGGCTCCTGCGGTCGAGGGGCGTTCCACCGCCGAGGTTCACGGCCTCCTCTCGCCATTTGGTTTCACGGAGCTTCTCCCTCGCACGGGCGACCTCATCATCTTCGGCGGCGGACGCTACAACCACCGCGTGCGTCCCGTGGTGCATGGAGAGCGCTGGACCCTGGGCGGCTTCCTGGCGCCAGCCCGACAGGGGGGTGGCTACCTCGTGTGGAGCTGAGCTCAGCTCCAGTACCAGATCCGGTCATGCGACTTGGTGAACCCAAGAAAGCCGCCAATCGTGCGCCGGGTGGTGGTGCCCTCCACCGGCGACACCCGGTGGTACCACCGCCCTCCCGCAAACACGAAGAGATCGCCGGCCGACAGGTGCACCGTCTCGTGGGTGTGACCGTTCACAATGGCATCGCCGTCGAGGTAGCCGTTGTCTTGCATGGGCTTTTCGGGGTCCCAGAAGTCGGTGTGGTACACCACCAGTTCCCCGCCCGCATCCGGCGCCTGAATGACCGAGAAGAAGCTCAGCTGCTCGCGGGGATCAAGCACGGCATTGAGATCGCCGTAGATGCCGAGCGAGAGGAAATCGAGACCCGAGTGAAGGGGCATCTCACAGCCGGGCGGGACCACACGGATGGTGGAGGGTGTGTACGGACGCCCCGAGCCTGGATCGATGAACACCCCTGTTGGACGCCCCCCCGACCAGTCCCGCAGCAGGCGTTCGATCCGCTCCAAAAAACCGTCGCCCTCCGGAAAAAGTCTGCGACAAGCCGTCTCGAAAGGCGCGACCGACTGCAGGTAGCGCTCCAGGTAGGGCACCTTTCCACGAATGCGGCTGGGCGTGACGGTCATTCCCAGCACATGCACCTGTTCCACATCGAGGTCTTCGTTTTCGCTTCCCGTGCAGGGGAAGTCGCGCACATCCCGCTCCAGCGCTGCGGCGGCACCATCCATCACGAGCGGCGGGAGGAAGCCACGCACCACCACACCATCCACCCCACGGGCAAAAATCTGCCAGAGCAGATCGGGTTGATGCACTGCATCAGCGGGAGAAAGGTCGAGGATGTCCAGCTTGGGCATGCAACCCTGTATCCAGTCTGCGCACCCAGCGGCGAGCCCGAGGAGGGCGAACCCATCGACTGCGATAATCTGACCATGCGCCTTCCCGTCGCCCCGAGGGTCTGATGACCGTCCTCTACGTCGCCGCCGAGCACCACCGCTTGTACTGGCACTGAAAGACATGGGCGCGCGCGATCTGCGGCTGAGCCAGCTCGACGTTCACTGCGACCTGCGGGGACTGACCATCGACCGGACCCGTCAACTGGCCCACGTGCACGACCCCCGCGAGCTGGAGCACGTCGACCAGGGAAACCTCCTTACCGGCGCCATCCATGCGGGCATGGTGCGCGAGCGCACATCGGCGCACCATCCGTTCGGCGGGCAACGCGATGACCTCGGAACGGTGCGCGAACGCACCGACCAGCGCACCCGACTCGGCAGCCCTACCCCCGACCTCTGGCAGCCACTCGCGTATCTCGAGGGCGATCTCCATTTTTGGAACGGGCCCCAAGAAGGCGCCCACCTCGACCTGGACTGGGACGGCCTCGCCTGTCGGCTGTACCCAAAGGATTTCGTCCGTGCCCTACAGCAGGGCGTTCTCGATCGGGACTTCCGGTGGCGGCCCGAGGTCGTTGGCTTCATCTACAGCGACTGCAGGTCCCACATCGATGATGACGCATTCGACAACGTTCTGGACGCCCTCCGCCGAAAGCTGGATGCCACAGTCGAGCGGTTGAGTCCCTTGCCCCCAAACACGCCAACAGGGGGCGCGACCCTACGCCGACCACCCCCGCTCGCCGGATGTTTACGGGCCCCTCGAAAGGCCCCCAGCGCTGGAGGACCGATGCCCTGAAAGGCTGAAACGGCGGCGACGACCTTGCGTTCCCCAACGGCTCCTGAAGACCATCCCAGACACCATGCAGCCTTTTTCCCTTCTTGCTGTAACGATGCCGCCGCGGCCCCCTTGAACGGAGGGTGCAGCACGGCCCCGGTCCGAGGCCCCGTGCGCGGAGGCCCCATGTTCGCCCAGCAGCACCGACGCTCATCCGTCCCGCTCAACCAGCCCGCCGCCCGCTACGCACCGCGGGACAACGCCATGCAACAGGTTGAGCAGCACGAGACCACCCACGCCTCGTCGAGCATGGCCAGCACCTACGACGACTTCGGGCTGGCGATGGCTTCGTTTGCGGAGTGGGAGCTTGATGAAGCACCGGAATACGGCGACCCGCTCGATCGGGCACGAGCCGTCGGACCGCTGGCACCCCAAGTCGATGGGGACCTCGACATCCGCACGGAAGAAGACGTGGCCCGGAGCTCACGCGAAAATACCGAAGCGTGGAACACCGCCTTTCTTCACCTCGACACAGACCCCACACTCGGCTTCACACTGCCCACCGTAGGTCCGGGGGCCGACCCCTCGATGGCGATGCGCATCGGATTCGCCCACGAAAATGGGCGCACCCACGAGCGCGACCACCTCAAGAGCACGGGCATCCAAACCCTCGCCGACTACCGCCAGATGGTGATCCAAGACTTCAACTTTGGCGGACTGGTCGAGCGGGTTGCCCAGGTAGACTCCATCAAAGGGAAAGAGCCAGAAATGCTGCGTGCAGGCGGCGAATCGCGGTTCATTCAGCTTGCCATGCAGCGCTTCCACCCCGCACTCACCGTGGATCACCCCGATGCCGCCACCACCGTTGAGGTGGCGAAGAACATCTGGAGCTACGCCACCTGCGGCTACGACGTGGAAGGCCGCACCGACATCTCCGAGCTCCAGGGACTGTTGTACCTCTTCGACAGCCACATTCGGGACTCCAGCGACACCAACACCACGATGGCGCAAGGCGACAAGGACATCGACTGGTTTGTGATTCCCGGCACCGAAGACTGGGACGAGCCCCTCAAAGCGCGCCGCGGTGATGGTCGCCACGGGACCGCGACCGTGCGCACCACACGCCACCTGATGGCGAAGCTCGACACCGGTGCCACCTTGAAGGGATTCGACGAGTCCTTCCTGCTGCTGGACCGAACCGGCTCGATGGTGAGCGACGAATACAGCCACCTCTCAAAGCTGCTGCAAGCCGGCGGAATTGATGGAACCTGCGCCCTTGGCGGGTACCACGGAGAATATGACTCCCCCGCCAGGCGCTCCATCACCGAGCTCGTCGCGAATGGCGATCAGCTCGAACAGCGGGATGCGCAGCAGAATCTGTCCACCGCAAAAGACATCGACGGCACTGCCCTCTCCAGGACGTCGAGCGGACTTGAGTGCACCGTCGAAGCGGCGCTGAAGTGGCTGCGGAACATCGACGCACGCGAGACCAGCGGGCTCGACGAAGAGCGTACCGTGAGTCGTCAAATGGTCGTGGTCACCGATGCGCCCGAGAATCGCTACGATGAAGATCAGCTCGTAGAGCTGCAGAAGCTCGCACGCTCGCTGAACATGTCGGTGAAGGTGATGTACTCCTTCGTTGCCGCTGCACCCGGCGAGTACGAGCAGGGAGGCTCCGACTCCTACATGCTGGTGGATCTCTTGAAGGTCGACGTGCACAACCTGGGCGGATGCTTCATCGATCGGGTCACCCACAACGGGCGGGAAGGAACGCAGCTCGACTGGATGAAGGTGGGCCAGAAGCAGGGCGCCACCGTGCAGCCCTGGCCCAAGTCGAGTCCTTGAGCGGAAGCGCGCACGCGGTGACTCCCCCAAGGATGGGGCGGGACAAGGCCATGCAGCCCGCCGCCCTGGGGCGAATCATGCAGGGGCTCAGGGCTCTGACATCGGCGCAGGGGCCCGCACCCGAACCGGACGAAAGCGGCCGTCCCCCCAGATCTCGAGGTAGGGCTTCCACACACCCTCGCACACCTGCACGAGATCGCACGAGGCACACGCCCGTGGCTTGCCTTTCAGGTCGAGCTGCTTGCGATCCTGCCAGTTGAACCGCACCCGCTGTTCAGTCTCGTCCATGAACACCACCGAGCTTGCTTCGGTGCCTGCCCAGGTCTCGGGCTCGAGTGTGGCGCCTGCCGGAACAAAATGTCCGCCGTCGGGACGAATGGAGCACGCCGTGGAGAGGTCTCGATATTCGCCCATGTAGCGGGACAGCAGGGCTGCGTTGTTCCGAAGCGACTTCGGCAGCACACACATGGGAAAGCCGCCGAAGGTGAACACGCGCTGGAAGTGGGTCTCGGCGAGCACGATGGCCTTGACCAGCCAGGGCACCACCTTGTGGTACTGCGGCGTGAGATCGGGATTGCGGTCGGCGTAGCCTTCCGGACGGATGAAATTGACCCGGATGTCGTCGACGCAAAGCTCCTCGTAGAAAAAGCGCATCATGCGAGGCAGGTGCCGGTAGTTCCAACCATTGAGCACGATGTTGATGGACAAGCCGTCGGGCAGTGCACCTTCCGTCTGACGCTTGTGCACGAGGTAGCGAATGGCACGACACTTCTTTTCGAAGTTGCCGGGCACGCGCGTGAGCCGGTCTTCAAGTGCAGCCGTGTGACCATGCATGGAAATGGTGGCCCGCGTGAGCCCCGCCGCAAGCAGGCGGTCGGTGAAGTGCTCGAGCCGCAGCTTGGTGGCATTGGTGGCGATGGCCACACGGGTAAAGCCCAGCTCGCGAGCATAGGCCACACTGTCACAGATCTTCGGGTAGGTGGTGGGCTCACCCCCCAGAAAGCCCACCGATCGGTAGCCTTCGGCATACCAACGCTCCAGCTCCGCCTGCATCTTTGGCCAGGGCATGTAGGAGCGGTCTTCTCGCTTGGGCAAGCCGTCGAGACAGAACACACATCGGTTGTTGCACGCCTTGCCCACGTTGATTTCCACGTTCTTTCGCGGATCGCGAACCGTCGATGCGGGCTGGTTGTGGGGGCGCTGCAGAATCAGCTGCCCTTCCGGCGCAGGAGACGCAGCGGTGGCCGCGCGACGCGAGTGCTGCCGGTTGCTCACCGTGGCCCCCGTTGCACGGGGCGCATTCCCGGCAGCAGCGGCTCGGGGCACAGTCGATGCTCCTCTGAGCCAAACGCCCGCGTATACGACTCATGCAGGCCATCGCATCCTCGACCAAACCACCGGCATTGCCTGGCGTGTGAGCAGTCGAAGCCAAAGTGGTTGGAGAGGCGAGACTGGAACTCATCGCGGATGAGCATCTGGGGCTGGTGGTTGTCGACCAGGTGACCGAACCGCCCCAGCACACAGCGCGGAAACCACTTGAGCACGACATCAGATCCCGCTTCCTCAAACACTTCCAGAGCGCCGAGCAGTGGAGTGAGCGACGTCTCGAGCGACACGAGCTGGTCGGCCTGTCCGGCGGCATCGCCAATCTCGAGAAAGCTCCAAAGCTGGGACTCCCGGATGCCGAGCTGCACAAGGAAGGCTGCAATCTCGTGAAGGTGGGGCCCATTGTCGGCGGAGAGCACGGTGTTGGAGAGCACCCGGGCCCCCACTGCCATCAGGTGCGCCACCCCCTGTCGCATCTGCTCAAAGCTCCGACTCGACCGGGTGATTCCAGCGTCGAGCGCGGCCGTGTGGGCATGGATCGACACAAAGTACTCGCGCACCCCCGCCGCCATCAGGCGCTCGACAAAAGCCCGGTCGCGCAGCTTGCGACCATTGGTCTGAATGCGCACCACCTCGAAGCCGCCTTCCGTGGTGGCCCGGCGGGCCAGCGACTCCAGTGCTGGATGCAAGGTGGACTCAGCACCAGAGATGGTCAGGCGGGAGAAGCGCTTGGTGCGACCGTTGTAGGCAAACACCTCGTCGAACACCTCCGGCACAGTGTCTTCGAAGCGGGCCGCGATTTCCGTCTCAATGATGCAGAACCGACAGCGGCTGTTGCATCGGTAGTTGAGTGGCAGGATCAGCGTGTCTTCACCATCGAGCCTGGCGCGCTGCACCATCTCGAGAGACATTCCCATGCGAGCATGGATCGGAAGCTGGAGCGCCTGCATCAGCAATACCCATAGAGGCCGACTTTCTGGATCACCGGTGCGCCGAGGGCGCTGGCCGGGGCCGTGAAGTCGTAGCCCACATCCCAGCGGAGGTGGGCAAAGTCGTGCTTGTGGGCAGACAGCAGCTTGGAGACCGGCGGCCACAACGATTTCAGAGTGGCGCGTGCCTGGCGGGTGGTGACCCGTGAGAAGTACAGGGTGTCGGCCTCACGCTTCACCGCAAAGCAGATGGTGTAGCAATCGGTGAGACCACGCGGCAACAAGCGCAGGTCCCCGCCCCCGCGCACGGAGTTTTGGAGCTGTGCCTCCACGAGGTCGAGCTCCTCGGCAGCATTGTAGAAGTGGTACACATTCTCCCGCAGCAGCCGACGTCCTGTGGCGAGGTACGAGAGGCCATCGTAGCCGTGGACCGAGCGGGTTCCCGACGTGTACACCCGAAAGCCCTCCGACCGACCCTGCTCGAGTACCTCCGCGGTGAGCTCCAGGCTGCACATCATGTAGTCGAGCGACTCATCGAGGGTGGTGTCGATGGTGAGCCAGTCTGACAAGGCTGCGGCAAGCGCTGTTGCGGTCTTCTTTGTGGGATCGACCGCACCTTGATCTCGATAGAAGTACAGCTCGATACCCAACTCTCCGCCAGCACCTCTCTTGATCCCCCAGACCGTCTCCCCAGGGCCCAAGTATTCCTGGCAGCGCGCAACCAGTGGCCATGCACCCATCAGGCCCGCTTCGCGCAAGAACCACCGCAGCAGCGTGACCGAGTGCGCACGACCCGTGGGGTCGACCACCGGTGCATACGGCCGCAACACATAGTCGCGCAGGGTGTCCCCTGGCGGATGAGCCACCCAATCCGCGTGCACCAGCTCCGGGGAGAGCCGTGGCGTGGACGATGGAACAGAACCGGCCATGAAGCGCCTCGGAGGGTCTACAAGAGCGCGCCGAGCGCCGTATCTGCCACCCGCACCGGGCGGAAGGCACGGTCGCCCCAAATGTCGAGGTAGCCCTTCCAGACCCCTTCGCAGACCGACGACAGCTCGCACTGTCCACAAGCAGTCGGCTGACCCTTCAGATCGTGGCGCTTGCGGTCCTGCCAATTGAACCGCGCCCGACCTTCCTCCTGGTCGTAGTGCACCACCGAGCTGGGCGGACCATTCTTGATGATGCCCAGTGGGCTGATGTCTTGCCCAGGAGCCGCTCGATCGCCACCGTTGGAGCGCACCGAGCATGCCGTGGAAAGATCGCGATACTCGCCCATGTAGCGAGAGAGAAGATCTTTATTGTTGCGCAGCGAGCCAGGCAGCACGCACATCGGGAAGCCGCCGAAGGTGAACACCTTCTGGAAGTGGGTCTCGGCCAGCACGATGGCGCGAATCAAATAGGGCACCACTTTCTTGTACTGGGGCGTGAGGTCGGCATCGCCCACGGCATAGCCCTCGGGCCGGATGAAGTTGACCCGCAAGTCATCCACCTGCATGCGCTCGTAGAAGAACTGCATCATCTTCGGCAGATACCGGTAGTTCCAGCCATTGAGAACGATGTTGACGGAAAGGCCGTCGCGCAGGGCACCCTCTGTGCGGCGCTTGTGCACGAGGTACCGAATGGCCTTGCACTTCTTTTCGAAGTTGCCGGGAACCCGGGTGAGCTTGTCTTCAAGCTCGGCGATGTGGCCATGCATCGAGATGGTCACCCGCGTGAGCCCCGCATCGAGGATGCGATCCGTAAAGTGGTGTAGCCGCAGCTTGGTGGCATTGGTGGCGATGGCGATGCGGGTGAAGCCCAGCTCCCGGGCATACGCCACGCTGTCGCAGATCTTCGGGTAGGTAGTGGGCTCACCGCCGAGAAAGCCCACTGAGCGATAGCCCTCTCCATACCACTGCTGCAGCTCGTGCTGCATCTTCGGAAACGGCATGTAGGAGCGGTCTTCGCGCTTCGGCAGCCCATCGATGCAGAACACGCACCGGTTGTTGCACGCTTTGCCGATGTTGATCTCGACGTTCTTTCGGAGGTCGCGCAGCTGACTCTTGGGCTGGTTGTCTGGCCGAACGGAAATGAGTCCTCGTGCGGGCGCTGCAGCTCCAGCATCACCCACGATGGGCGGCGGAGCGGCAGCCCGACTGCGCGCGAAGAGGCGGGAGACAAAGTTGGCCATGGATAGAGTGTACCGTGCGCAGCCGCGCCTGCCTGTTCATCATCGCAAGAAAGCGCCAAGGGGCGAAGATCCCGCTTTTCAGAAGCCATCGACCAACGCGGGGGAGGCTCATCGCCAGCACGCCGCACACCGACCTGTGCTCACCGCTCGGTATCGCGCCCATCGCGGCGCTTGGAGCGGCGCCGGCGTGCGATCAAGGCCACCGGCCAGACCAACAGCAGCAGTCCACTCAGGAGGGCGCCCAGCTTTTGCATCGGGGGATTCTCAAAGACAAACCGCACCCGATGGAGGCCGGGAGACACCGCAATCGCCATGAAGTTTGGCGCCACATGGCGAATCGGGATGTCTTCCCCATCGACTGTGGCTCGCCACCAAGGAAAGTAGTTCACTTTCAACAAGAGATCGGCCGTTGAGTCGCCCTCCACCCGCACATCTGCGCTGTAGCTGCTGCGGGTCCGTTCCTGCGAAAGCACTTTTGCGGTGGAGATCACGGGTGTGGGTGCGAGCTGGTCGAGCAGATCTCGACGCAGAGCCGAAGACCAATCGGCGACCTCGCGCCCGGGGCCGACCACCTGTACCGATGCCACATCCGGCTCCACCCACAGCTCCGGAAGCACCCC
Organism: uncultured Pseudomonadota bacterium; assembly: GCA_913044235.1. GTDB lineage: Bacteria > Myxococcota_A > UBA796 > UBA796 > UBA2385 > CAJWOS01. Next base: position 4,066 of record CAJWOS010000115.1, on the reverse strand, counting down.
CCGAGCATAGGCAGGCACGGCCAGAGCGCGTACGGCGGGCCGGAAGGCGCGTACACTGGGGCCTACGAGCCGACCTTGGATCTGGACGAACGAAAACAAGCCCGCCTTCACGTCTGGGGCGGCCTGAAGCACCACATAGCTGTGATTCTCCCATCGCACGGACCATGCTTCCCGTGGAAAGTCTTCGGGCAGAGGTTGCTTTGCAACCACAGTGCCGGCTCCGAACAGCCCAGCAGCGGCGGGGCTGAAATCGAAGTACTCCGCGTAGTAGGTGCTCGGCGTGCAGTGAAAGCCGTGGGCATAGCTCTGCAGCTGTCCCCGATCCGTGAGGAGCGGCAAGAGGTCTCGATGAAAGTGGCTGGTGGTTCCCAGTCGCTCATGCACCACGAAGCGGGTGTCTGGACCCGAGGCGAGCGTGTCCACCAGCTCTGCGAACCCCGACCGCTCCGGATCGAATTGCCGCAGAGTGGGCCGAAGCTCCGAGAGTCCCAGCGCCACCATGCCCGCCACCAACGCCCCCAACATTCCACGCGACCATCGAGCGCCCAGGTTTTCGCGAGTCCAGACTACGACCGTGGACAGCGAGGCCGTTGCGGCAAGCAGGCCACAGATGTGCAGTCCCGTGATGTAGCGCATCACATTGAGCTGCCCATGCAGCGGCAGGCGGTCGTAGAACGCGCCGAGGTTGGTCCGTCCCAAAAAGAGCGCGCCTGTGATCAGGGAGAGAACAAGCCAGCGTCGAACATCCGGATCGCGGACACGGCGGGCGAGCCCCAGCGATCCAACTCCCGCCAAGACGGTCAGGATGGGCAATCGACCGGTATCGAAGACTGCGCCCCCAGCAAGGCGGGCAAGCGTGTCGCGCCACGGCCAGCCATTCTGCAGCTCGTGGAGCCAGGGAAGTCCCCCTGCGAGGTGATTGGTGGCGAGCAACGGACCGAGCCAGGGGGCGAGTACAACCCCTGCCACTCCCACGACGGGCAGCAAGCGCAGGATACGCGACAAAATCATGCGGGGCTCGGCCAACAGCATCGCCGCCAGTGCGATGGCACCGTACAGCCCCACCCATAAGTGGCTCATGGTGAGCAACGCGAAGAGTATCGCAGGCGTCCACACTTCCGCAGAGCCGTTGGTCCGTCGCCAGCACGCGCCGATGGCCAAGGGCAGAAAGAGCAACCCGAAGTGCTGGGTATAGAGTCCACGAATCGTGGCACTCCGCACACCGAAGCCAATCGCATCCGGGTCGTGAATGGTGAGGGTCATCGCACCCAGGAGCAGTGCCGCCGGACGCGACAGCCCCATCCACCGTGCTCCGATGGTCCATGCCAGCGGCATGAGCGCCCAGGGAATCAAGATGGTGGACTTGAAGAGGACGATGGGCTTGAGCCATCCACCCAGCAACGCAATCAGCCCCCCGGAGACCAGTCCAGGCAAGGGATGGTAGGCGGCAAAAAGCGGGATGCCCTGGTTCGATGGATGCCACCATAAGTCGGTCTCGCCGGCCTCCATGACCTCCGAGAGGTGTACCGCCAGCGCATAGTGAGCCGAGTTGTCATTGCCCCAGGGCGTGCCAGAGCCCAGCATCCAGGCGCTGCCCGACCAGAGCACTGCCAAGAACACCGTCGCCAAAACCACACCACTCCAGCGGTCGATGCTCGCCGATGCATCTCTGGAGTCGGAGACCCGCATGCTCAGTCCCGCACACGCAGATCGAGGAACTCCCGACATCGCACGGCCCAGGCACGGGCGTCGCCACCCAGCTCGAGATGCCGTACCGCCTCGTCGGAAATGTAGACGCAGTGGTCCATGTTGCAGTGCAAAAAGAGCCCCTGACGACCGATCGGAAACACGTTGCCACGCGCGGCCACCGACTCGAACGCGGCCTGCCAGTCGGAGAGCCATCCACGACGGTAGATGGGGTACACGGTGGGAAGCCAGGTCTGGCGGGCTTCCACAATGGGACATCCCGGAGGGAGGATCCCGGCCTGTTGGAGCTGTTGGCCGATCGTATCGAGTTGTTGGGTAAAGTCTGCATCGGGTCCCCAGCGGCCTTCGGGAATCTCGATACAAAGGACATCATGGGCCTCCGCCTGGAGGCTATCGCTGAAGCGAGCAGGCTGAGACACCCGCCCAAACCAGAACTCCGGTCCAGGCGCGTACCACGTGTCGTGCGGTGGAATCTGACCCCGAGGCACCGCCACGTGGATGAGGTATAGGCCCCGATGCGCGAGACCGGCGCTGGGCACGAGCTCGCTGAGACGACCGCTATACAGGACCGCCTGCCAGGAATCCCCATCGGTATCGAGGTCGAAATGTCGACCCACACGCCGCACCACACCCAGCTCATCGGCCATTGTCGAAAGCCGGCGGATCAACGCGTCCATCCCACCTCGGGGATACAGAAACGACCGATCAGAGTTGCCTTTTCGACGAATCGAACGGCGAAAGCTGTCGAGCGGAGCCGATGTGGAGACCCGCTGCTTGGCGACCGTGCGCGACAGCTGCTCCGGCGGCAGACCCCACACCTTTTCCACATACGGCCGATAAAATCGCTCGTAGGCAGAGTGGCCGACCCGACGCACCACGAAGGCCTCAAAGCCCTCATCCGACTCGCCGGCCTCGCGACGGTCGTCTTCCCAAGCACGAAACGCAGCGAACGCACCCGGCCGGCGAAGCCAACCCCAGGCCATGCTGGTGGTCGCACGAAGCCCAATGCCACGCAGGAACGCGCGGGGATCGAGAGGGTACGGAACCACGCGTCCGGAGATCAGCAGGCGACCATCGCGTGGCCGGACCTCCCACTCCTCCGCCGCCGTCAGCTCACGCAAGAGCGGATGGGACTCCGGATGGATGCGATGCGAGCCTCGGTCGTATGGCAGCCCAAGGAAGGAGATGCCCGCAAGCATTCCACCAGGGCGCACGCCCCCTTCCCACAGCTCGACCGACCGACCGCCACGCGCCAGCAACACCGCCGCACTGAGGCCGGAGATTCCGGCACCGACCACCAAAGTGGAGTCTCTCTTCGCCATGCTCTGATCACCGGTCCTGCGACAGCCCGCGGTCAGTCGAGTGCCGTCCAGCCATTCAAGCCTGCGTTCCGGGAGGGATCCCACGGCGCAGGGGCCGCTCGACCGGGCTGCTGGACGGTCGGCACCATTCCGCGCGCAGCCACACCTGAGCCTGATCCTGAGCCTGAGCCCGAGCCCGAACCTGAGCCAGACCCCGAACCCGAAGAGTCTCCGGTGTCGCCTGTATCGCCAGCTTCACCGGTATCTCCCGTGTCGCCAGCAGAGCCGCTTCCACTCTCAGCGGAGCTTCCACCGCCCGACTCACCACCGCTTCCTTCGCCCGAGCCCGAGCCCGAGCCGCTCCCGGCTGACGAGCCGCCACCGCTCCCGGCCGCGGAGCCACTACCCGACTCGGTGTTCTCAGTGGTGTCGGTCGAATCCACCATGGGACACGCGCAGGCACCCCAGCTGTCGCCGTCCACATCACAGACCTGGGACCCGTAGTCTCCGGCCGGACAGTGACACACCTGGGTCTCGCCGGCATCGCAGATTTTCTTGTCCCGATTGCATGCCGACAACAGACCGGCCACGAGCAGAAGGTAGTGCGATTTCATGGACATTCCGAAGCGATGGCGCCATCTCTCCACCGCCCCGTGACCTTAATTGAAAATGAATTTCATGACCAATTGTCGTGTCCTCGAACCGCGATGGCGACTGCAAGCACGCCTTCACCACCGGTCTTGCGCTTGCATGCACCCAGGCCATCGAGCCCCCTGCGCGGGCGCACGCAGCTCACATCCGGCAGCGGTCTCCATCTACACACCCGAACAAATCCGGAGCGTCGCGATTTTCCGATGTCATTGGTGCAGTCGATGTTCAAAGTCCAATGGTTGAACCGTACGCTCGCCACGAGGTCCAGAAATGGGGACGTTCCCCACCGGGTCGGCAGGTACCTTCCCGCCCCCAAACGACCCGTGGAGAGCCAATGCCGTCCCCCACCACCGACCCAGTGTTGAACACCGAACACCGCCGGGAATTCCGAATCTTCCACGCGCTCG
>CAJWOS010000114.1 GCA_913044235.1 uncultured Pseudomonadota bacterium | reverse complement strand
CGCGCGTCAGAACGGCTTGACCACCACCACGATCACCACCGCCAGCAGCACCAGCACCGGCAACTCGTTGAACCAGCGATAAAAGGTGTGCGATCGCGTATTGCGCCCGCCCTCGAACTTCTTGAGCAGCACGCCGCAGCCATGGTTCGGTCGGCGGTCTCTTCAGCATCGTGCTTTTCGCGAAACCTCCGGGCACGCTGTCGAGCGCGATGCACGTCGATGGCCCGATTGGCTGCGATGCGTCGCAGCCAGAACCAGATGGAGCGGTCCTCCAGCTTGAACTGATGGATTCGTTCCATGGCGAGTCGGAACGTGTCCTTGAGAACGTCTTCGGCGAGCTCCGGGTTGGGCAGACGAGTGAGGATGACCGCCCGATACAGCTTGTTGCCGTACCACTGGTACAGCTGCGCTGCAGCGGAGCGGTCGCCCCGCTGTAGACGGGCGACAACGTCGCGTTCCTGGTCGAGTGAGATGTTCATGGGCTCGGCGCTGTCCACCGGGGCGGCTCCTTGCTCGCCCACCGACCAAACGGACGGGGGACGGCACTCTTACACGAAAGTGTGGAATCGCGAGAAATTCCCGTGCCCTTGCACCCGGACAGGCTCATGGGGCGGCCATCATCGTACCCCGACCCAGAATCCAGTTCGGGTCGACGGCTCTCTTGAGGGCACGAAACTGCGCGAGGACGTCTGGGCCCACCATCTCCGCCAGCAGGCCGCGCTTAATCTTCCCAATACCGTGTTCGGCGCTCACGGTACCGCCCATCGAGACGGCTTGCATTGCGAGGGCCTTGTAGCGCGCACGCGCCTCGGCGAGCTCGTCAGCAGTTCGAGGGAGAAAGTTGAGATGAAGGTGGTTGTCACCGATGTGACCAAAGCAAACATGGGGCAGTGTCTCTGCACGATAGGCGACGAGGATCGCTTCGAGGGCGGAGTCCGGGACGGCGAAGTCTGTGCCGACCTTGGGCATTCCGTTGCGCACGACTTGTTCATTCACGCTGGCCGGTATGGCATGTCGAATGGCTTGTAGGCGCTTCAAGCCGGTGGTGTCCTCGGCCACGATGGTGTCGTCGATCAGGGCATCACTTTCGTCCAAGGCATCCAGCCAGGCTTCGTAGGGCGGCGTGCCATCGTGCTCAACCTCGATCAGGACTGCCGCGCGGGCTTCAGCGGGGATGTCGGGGGCCCGTGTGCGTGCCAGTGCGAGGGCATTGGCGTCGAAGTATTCCAAGGCCCGGGGCTGCAGTGGACCGGGAGCAGCGGGGGTGCGACGGGCCCGGACGGCGCTCGCCCTGGCGTGGTCGACGAAGCGCACGACCGCTGAGTCGTCGGGAAAGAACGCGAAGATCGACAGCACCGCCGTGGGGGCGTCGAGTAGTCGCAGCCGCGCTCTTGTGAGCACCGCGAGAGTTCCTTCCTGTCCGATGAGCAAGTCGAGGAGGTTGTCGGTAGGTACGTAGCCGGCGGCCGTCTTCACCGAAGGCTCAGACCACGATGGTACCGGCCAGTCGGCAGGGATGGGGGTCTGCCGGTCAGCCTCGATGATCTCACCGGTGGGCAGGACGGCCGTGAGGGCCTCGATCCAGGGTCGGGTGGCACCGTAGCGGAATGAGCGCGCTCCCGAGGCGTTGCATGCGATGGCTGCGCCGATCGAGCACTCGTGGCGAGAGGTAGGGTCGGGTGGGAAAAACTGTCCGGCGGATGCGACTGCTTCTTGGTGAGCGCCGAGCAGCACACCCGTCGAGACGTCGTCGAGAGCGAACGTCTCGCACAACTGCTCGGTGGACAGCAGCCAGCCCCCTTCTGGGACCGGGGCACCGGTGGTCGCGGTTCGCTGTGCTGTGACCGTGACGGGAATGCCTCGCTGCTGACAGTGAGACAAGATCGCAGCAACCTCGTCGGTGGAGCGCGGACGAACGAGGACTTCTGCGTGTCCACGCGTGTTCGAGGCATCAGTGAGGTAGCCCTCGATGACGTCCTGGTCCGTAATCAGTGGGGGGAGTGTCATAGTGACCCTCGGATATCGCGGGGGGCGGGTGTGTGGAACGGCATGGCGTCCAGGAGTGGTTTTGGTCACGCTTGCGAGGCAATTGCGCGTAATTGGACCTGGAGCCCTGGCGAGGAAGACTGCAGCAGGACAACAGGAACGCCGGAGTTCCAATGCCGATCGAAGCTTCCGCTACAAGCCCTGTGGACCAACGTGTGCAAGTGCGGTCCAGTGCCGCTGCGCCCTCCGTTGCGTCGCCGGAGCTTGCCGGTGCAATGCCGTTGGGCATGTTGGCGCTCGCGTTTTGCGCGCTGCCGGCGGGTACCTGGTTGATTTCTGGGCACTGGGTGCCCGAGGTCATGGTGTTCGGACTGGCCGCTGGACTCGTTGCGTTGGTGAGTCGGAACCGCTGAAGCTGGCGTCAGCGGGCCGCACGCCACTGTGCCACGGGTAGGTTCCAGAGCGTTGCGGCAAGCCCAAGTGCCTGCTGCACGCGGGGAGCCACGCGAGTGCCCCGCGGGTGGCGGATTGGGTCGAGCTCGAGTCGGAGCACCCCACGACTGCCTTCAGCGACCCACTCCAAAGTGCCTTCCGAACCCGGGCCGGGCACGATCCGTGCAGGCTCGAATGCGATGGCTTCGCGATGGTCCTGCGCGGGGGCGTGTGGCGTTCGAACGCGCACGAGGTTGGTGCGGCGTGCGCGAAGGGGGCGGGCCATCCAGCGCTCCAAGTGGGTGGCCGAGACCCCGATGGGGAGATCCTCTCGCAAGAGCCGCTCCATGAGCTCCAGCGAAGGGCCCGGCAACACGCCGTCGAGCAGAGTGAGCCCTGCCGACATGCGGGCATTGATTTCGGTGGGCCAGACCTGTCCGTCGGGGGTGGCGATGGCATCAAGGCTGAAGCCTCCTCGCCAACAATGCGCGGTGCGTAGGTGGTCGCCCACCGTGCGGGCCATGCTGCGGAGGCGCTCTGTCACGCAGACGGGCGGATCCCAGGCGGTAGACATTCCCACGAGCAGGAAGGTACCGAGCGATGGATCGCGCAAGACAAGCATCTCCGTGGGCACGGTGAGCGCGACGCCATCGGGCGTGCAGATCCCCTGGATGCTGCACGGAACGCCCGGAAGGAAGGGCTGAACTCGGACGGTCTTGCATCGATCGGCAAGCAGCATTCGCGCGCGATGGGCGCTTGGCTCATCGAAGACATGTGCGAGCGCGCGAGCACCCGCCTCGATGGTCGATGTGTTGTCGCCTGCCCAGACCGTGCCTTGGCCGAGGTCAAGCGCGGCTGCTGCTGCAGTGGCTTGTGCGAGTGGCACCACTTGATGGGGAGCGGTCTCCATGTGGAGCTCAGCGAAGAGTTGGTCGACTTTGCTCTTGTTTTCGATCGCATGCCGAATGGATGGCGTGCCGCCGAAGACAGGCCGTCCACCCACAGACTGGAGCTGGGAGGCCGACGGGACGATGACCACGGCCTCATGGGTGGGGTCCCATGCATCGAGCCGCGCAAGCGCCGTGTCCGGAAGAGACTGCATCGCACTCTCCCACTGCTCGAACATCCGCTCTTCAGGGTCGGCTTGGGGAAGCGGGCCGGGACGCAGCACACAGACCTGTTGCGGAGGGATGGACAGGGGCTTTGAGGGCCCTTCGTAGAGGGCCAAGACGAATGGGGTCTCGAGTCCGAGCGTGCCGAGCCACTCCACCCAGCGCCGCGTGACGCGGGCCACTGGCCACACCAGCAGCACCTTTTTCCCGTCAAAAGCCTCTTGGATGGCCATCCAGGTGGGGACCAGCATGGCTGCCTACTCGTCGATGATGACACGCCCCAGACCATCACGGCGGGCATGTCGGGCAACGGTGTCGGCTTCGCTGCCGAACAAGATGCGGCTGATGAAGGGGCGGTCCGCTCGCGTGAGCAAGATGAGGTCGCTCTTTTTGGTTTGTGCAAACTCGAGAACCGTCTTCGCAAAGGTACCGCGCACTTCGGTGCGCTCAACGGCGAATCCTGCGGCTTCGGCGGCTTCACTGACTCGCTGTGCCATCCGGCGGGCCATGCGATTGTGTTCCTCACCGAGCGCCTCGAGGACGTCTTTCTGCGGACTGAGACCGAGAAAGCCGACGTCGCCGACCCGCTGGCTCACGCGTTCGAGCTCTTCGTTCTCCTGCACGATCAGCAGGTCGAGAACCACAGAAGCGCCCTGATCTCGAAAGGCCTTGGCTTCATGGATGGCGGTTGCCACCAGGTGGCGACTGTAGCGGCTCGTGGAGACGGCGAGCAGGATGCGGCGGTTCATGGGGCGACCCCCGAGGGGATTTCGAGTCCGAGCAATGGCCAGACAACAGCGGCCATCACGAGCAGAGCGATCCACGACACGATGGTGACGATGCCACCGATCATGGTGTGACGCACGCGGAGGTACCCGGTGCCGAACACCATGGCCATGGCGGGCGTGGACGTGGGAAGAATGAACGCAAATCCGGCGCTGATGGGCACCAGAAAGACGAGGAGATGGGGGTCGAGTCCGGCCTGTACTGCGAGAGGCAGGGAGATGGGCAGGATTACTGCAATCACAGCGGCGTTGCTCACCACTTCGGTGAGCGCAGCGGCGAGGATCATGATCATGGCCACGGTGGTCCAAGGGCCCATGACATCCGGCAGCAGGACCTCGGCGAGCCACGTGGTGGCGCCGGTGCGGTCGAGGGCTCCTCCGACGGCGATGGCGCCGCCGTACATCAGTGCCACGCCCCAGTTCACGTAGCGCTCGGCATCTTCCCAGCGCAGGACCTGGAGCAGGAACAGCGTGCAGCTCACGATGAGTGCCACGACGCCCAGCCAGTCAGGGCCAGCCGTGATCATCGCCACGACCATTCCCAGGACCACTCCCAGGGTGAGCCATTCCCGGCGCTGCATGTTGCCCAGCTCGCGGGTGCGCTCGTTGAGCCGTTGGACGGCCGGGGCGATGTCGATGCCCTCTGGAGGGAAGACGAGCCGGAGGACCAGTCCGGCGGCGAGCATGCTGCAAAGGGAGACCGGAGCGGCGCCGGAAGCGTATGCGATGAAGCCGATCGGATCGGCATCCAAGCCGGCATTTTCGCGCCAGTTGCCGTAGAGGTCGAGCGCCAGGGTGGCCCGTGCACTCGACAGCAGCGTGAGGTTGGAGCCGGCGACCGTGCCCCAGGCCATGCTCAGCAGCAACCGACGGGCGGTCCGAGAGCGTGGGCCGAGATCGAGGGCCTGAATCAGCTGCAGCACGATGGGCAGCATGATGGCGGCTACCGCGTGGGACACCACGATGCTGCACAGGCCCCACGACAACCCCAGCACGCCGAAACATAGGATGTCTTCACTGCGGGAGGCGCGCCGCAACCCGAGGAGGGTGATTCGCATCGACAGGCCGGTACGATGCATCACGGCCGCCACCAGAAACACCCCGATCACGAAAAACACGGAGGGGTTGCCGAACAGGGCCAGTGCTTCTGCGGTGGGCATCGCGCCAAGCGCAGGCAGTAGAGCGAGGCCCATCAGGCTGGTGACCGGAAGGGCCACGGGGCTGAACAGCCACCAGATGATGCACAGCGAAAGCACCGCGAGTGCGGACTTCCCTTCAGGGGCCAGTCCTACAGGGAGCGGAGCGAGATGGATGGCTAGACACAACAACGGGCCGAAGACCGCGCCGAAGGCGGCCGTGGGCTTCATACGCGAACGGTGGTCATCCATCCCGCTGGGTCTATTCCGCTCCCATCAAGTCGTGCAGGTCATCGTGTCGCACGAACAGCAAAGAGGTGCCGGACGAGGCATCTCGAACCTCTTGAATCCGCTCGGACCGTAGGTGGGTGCGTGCGAGGGCCACTTCCAGAGTGTCGCGGCCGAAGAACACTCGCCGCTCGGGGCGGCTCCAGCCTGGCGCATCGTAGCCCTGCACCCTCCGCACAGGGTGGTCGTGGAGCTCCAGCTGGAGCACGAGCACGCCGTCTGGGGACAGGCGCCTCGCTGCAGCCTGCAACACGGCCAAGGGCGCTTCGGCCCGATCGAGCGGGCTGCGGAGCACGATAATGTCGAACGAGCCATCGGGCAGATGCTCGGGGCGGATCCCGTGATCGAGGTCTGCTGCCACGCAAGGAAGATCCAGGGTCGCACGGGCCCATGCGGTCTGCGCATTCGTTCCAACACCCGCTGCCGAGATGCCCCGCCAGCGGGCCGCGGCGATCAGGCTGCCCCAGCCGCATCCAACCTCAAGGAGTCGAGGCTCGTGGGCATCGGGATCGTCGAGCCACGCGATCCCAAACCCGACCTGTTCGAGAACGTCGAGCTCGTGGTTTCGTTCGGCCATCGCCGCATCGAACTCACGAAGGTTGGGTGCGCTCGTTGGTGAATGCTCGTGGCTTCTCGCGCGGTGCCATCGCTGCAGAGCCGCTTCGCTCGGAGGCGCTTGCACACGGAGGGTCTCGCAGCTGGTGCATTCCACCCACTCGCGAACCGGGTCGAGGTGGCCCCAGGTCCGGACCTGACCCGAAATGTTTCCGACCCACACCATGTTGGCGTGATGGTCTCCACACACGGGACAGTCAACGGAATCGAACTGACCGATGAAGCTTGTGGCGCACTGCTTCTCGACCGGGGCCCGCAGATCGGCATAGCGCCCGTCGGCACGGAGCAGCGCACGATGTGCCGAGCGGGCATCATCATGGCGGCCCATTCGTGCATGAGCGTCGGCAAGCTCGAAGAGGGCATCGGTGTCGTCTGGAGCCTCTCGCAGTCGCTCACGAGCGGCGGTTGCGCGTCGGGCGTCGGCTTCTCGTCGTGCGGCGGGTGCCGGTAGGACGGACTGCGGGAGGGCGTTTGTGGACATGGGTCAGCCATCGGTCGGGGTCTGGATGGCTTGAGCAGTGGCCTGCAATTCTGGGTGTGGGTGGACGTGCGGGGCACCGAACCCCTGGCTTTGGGTGCGGTGGAAGGCGCTGCTGAACGCCGGTGTCAGGCGGCTCAGTGTTTTGTGGAATCGGGCGTTTCACCCGCGGGATCGCGCTGCGAAACGGTCGAGAAGGAGAAGACTTTCCGGCGACCGCCTTGGCCTCCCACCACCTTGTCGTAGCTCCAGATGAGAAAGTGTTGGTCGTACCAGTGCTCGGTGTGGGTTGCCCAAGTCCGTCGAACCCGTCCACCGCCCACCGCTTCTGTTGCCAGGGCGGTCTTTTCGTCGAGGATGCCCTCTGGAGTGGCCACTTTCGAGAAGACCCTTCCCCCGTAGGCATACACCATTGTGATTCGGTCGCCGTCGACATCGACCTGGACCCGATCGCGGATCGCATACGACAGGATGTTTCCAATCTCGAAGCTCGCATCCCAGAGCGTCTCGCCGTGCTCGTCGAGGGCCACGACGAGTGCGTGCGTGTATCGGTAGCCCACGAAGACCGTGTAGTACTCGATTCGGGTTCTGGTCACGCCATTTTCTACGTACGTGACCACCCGCTGACGGGTCTCGTACTCGGGGTAGAATGCCTCGCCAATCACCAACATGCCCGAGTCGGTCTGCACCACATCGTGCAGGTTGAGGAGGTACTTGAGGTGCAAGTCCCCGCCGCGCTCTCTCTTGCGCTGGGCGCGTCGCTCCACTCGGGCCTGCCGGCGCTTGGGCATGTAGTCGAAAAAACGGTCCAGGTCGGTGAAGCTGATGGTTCGTCGCCAGGCCTCGGAGCCATCGTCGGACAGCTTGCTCACGAACAGGCCTTGCGCACCCGTGCCTCGAGCACCGGCGGCGTATGTGCCCACCATCATGTCGGCCGCGGCGGTTCGAACGCGCTGTGCCGTGAGCAGGTTGTGGCTTCCATCGACCGGCGGAGGAAGTGTGCGCCGGTCGGTCACCATGCCGTCTCGGACCGAGACTGTGTGCACGCTGCGTCGGTTGCGCTTCTCGGTGGCGAGGGACAGATCCATCGCATCGGCCTGCTCATCTGTGGTGATCCGAAGGACCTCGACACTGCGAGCCGCAAGGTGGTCGTCGATGGGCACGACGGCCACCCGCCCTGTCGCGTCGACGTGCAGCAGCTCTCGCTCGGCCAGGCGCCTGGCGGTGGGGCGCCGCACGGCAGAGAGCACATAGCGATCATCGCCGACCACATCGACACTCCATGTCGAGCGCAGGCGACTCGGGGCGGTGAGGGAATGCTCCTGCACGCTCCCGTCATGGAGTTGCACCTCGACGAGTGTGAAGGCTGCCCGCTTCGGTTGGTGGAGCAATAGCGTGAGTACACCGTCAGAAAGGGCATGGTCGACGAGGCGGACCCTGCGCGAAGGCGCGTCCCAGGTACTCACCCACTGCTGGCGAAACCCGGTGTCGTAGCGAACCAAGGTCCAAGAAGCCCCCCGGTTGTCGGTGCCCAGCAGCACCAGACCCTCCATGCCTGCGGGCACCACGGTCCATTGGTTCCGGGCATCCACAGTGATCTCGACCCGGTCTTCCTGGACGACAGGCGCTTCCGGGGGGGGCATGTGCTCTCTGCGGCCGGCCATCGCAGAGCCGAGCACGAGAAGAAGGAACGCAGGAGAGAGCATCGAAAACTCGTGAAACGCGATCAGAGAGGCTGAAAGTTGAAGGGGTAGCTGACCACGACCGTGCCCCCAGCGGGCCGGGGGAAGCGGGTCTTGTCCACTTCGTCGACCACACATTCTTCCACCACCGAGTTGTGCAGGCTGGTGGCCCGAAGGTGCGAGTGACGGATGCTGCCATCGCGGTCGATGACGAACCGAATCACAACGGTGCCGCTCAGCTCCGGATTGCGTTGAAGCTCTCGCTGGTAGCAGCGCATGAACAGGCTCATCCGCTGCTTGAGCACCAGCTCGATCTCGTGCTTCTCCAGCACCCCGCCTCCCTGGTCGCGCAGGGCGGGATGGTTGTCTTCGGCGACCTTCACCATTTCATTGCTGTCGCGGCGGTTGCGGATGGCGAGATCGGTGGTTGTGGCGGATACGTACGCGATGCCTTCGCCGGACCCCAGTCGAAGCACGGGGGCGTCTTGGTTGATGTCGGGCACGGGGAAGTGCCCCTTGCTCGGCTCGAGATCGACAGCCGGAAGACCGGTGGTAGCGGTGAGGAGGACAGTATGGGTGGACACATCGGCGCCGCGTGAGATCAGGATGCGCCGACCGTCCGCAAGGAGCGCGAAGAGCTCATCGGGGAAGGACTCGTACACACGACACCGCTCGAATCGGATGATGTCGTCAAAAGGCAGCGACTCTTCTTCTGCTTGGCCAGGCCATTGGATGGAGAGGGTCTGTTCGGCCTGGTCGAGCCGGGTACTGCGCGGCCAGGTCCACAGGGAGGGGTCGGTGGCGTTGTCGTTGCTTCGACCGTCTCCATCAATGTCGAGCTTCATGAACTCGTCGTCGTCGGCGGCGCTGATCTGCGTGGGGACGCACAGGAGCGTGATGGCGACGAGCAGGGTGGAGCGAAATGCACCGGAAGTGAACATGAACCAATCTCCGGGGGCCGGGCGGGCAGCCTACCCGTGCAAGGAGGGAGTGGCGACTGCGCGCCGGTGGAATCGGGTGCGGATATCGTCGGTCCAGGTGCGATGGAACACGGAGCGGTACGTTTCTGCTGAAAGGAGTCCCGCGGCTTGTTCGTCGGCTGACAGCGGCACCGAACCCCGAACGGTTCCATATGCGCGAAGGAAGTGGTCGAGGGTGTCGGGCAGTGCAGACTCGATGAGGGCCCTCACGCCTGGCTCGTCGACCTCCAGGAGGGTGTCGAGGGCCTGCCATCCGAAGGCTCGATGGACGGCTTCGTCCACCAGGATGCGGTCGAGGGCCGCACGGGCGACGGGTTGTGTGGTGGCGCGCCGCATCGTGCGGAACAACGGCACAGCGAGGGTCTCCCCAAAACAGAAAGACACGAGCACGTGATGGACCAGCTCTGCGAGGGGACCACTTGGATGGGCAAAGTCCGAGAGCTGGTCGAACTGCACGTCGATGGGATGGTCGGCGCCGCCAATTGCGCGCAGAGCATCGTGCGAGAGCGCCGCGTGGTCGAGCTCGTCGCGCACGATGCGGTGCGCGGTGTCGAGGAGAGGGCGTGGGAGGCCCGCTGCGATTGCGAGATGCAGGACCCGAGCCGTGACTGCTGCAGACCGGTACTCGGCCCGGACTCGGTTCGCCCACTCGGCGCGCGCTCGTTGGGTTGGCATCGGGTCTCCAGGAGCGTCTGGTGTAGCCGGAACGACGGGATTCGGCCGCCCACCATCGTTGGGAGGGGATAGGGCTCCAGGAAGCCAGCGGAGCAAGGTTTGTCGGCAAAATCGACCCATCCCCGAAAGCCCGACCGATCCCGTGGCTACCGGCTCGCGTTCCCGTGTCGTGTCGGCGCACGCGTTCAGGTGCGTGCCGTGTCGTGTGGGGTGGACCTGCAGCGGGTCTACGCGCACGAGTCGTGGCTCTCCATTGAGCATGCCGGGCTTGCACTGGAGCTCCCGTTGGTGGCTCTGATGCGGCCCGGGCCTTGTGCAGTGGCTTTGTCGGTATGTCCGGACTCCTGGTCGGTTCCAGCCGCCTGGAAGGGGCCGCTTGAAGGTCCATTGGCCGACCTCCGGGCGAATCCAGGGCGCCACGACGGCATGCTCACCGCACTGATCGATCTGCGGACTGCAGAGGGTACGTATGTGGGCCAGGTGGCACCCGTGTCGTACTTTGCCACGCGTGCGCTGGAGTCCCTGCTCGATGGAGTGCATGCGCTTCGGCATTGTGACCAGCCGCGCGAAGGCCGACTGCCAGAGCCCTCCGAGAGCGTCATGGCATGCGACATCGGCGTGGTGGTTTTGCTCAAGACCTCCGACGACATCGTGGTGGCCCAGCGTCGGGCAGGGCACCTCGACTGGCGAGCCGGGCACTTGTCCGTGTCGGCCTCCGGTAGCTTGGAGCCTGCACGGGACTTCGACTCTCCAGTCGTCGGCCTCGATGGGCTGCTGGCCGGTGCTCGCCGAGAACTGGCCGAAGAGCTTGGCGTGGGGGGAGTGCATGACCCCTGTGCCGACCAGCTGCAGATGACCTCGCTTGGGATTTGGCGGGAGCTGGAGCGGGGCGGAAAGCCCGAGCTGTACGCCGCTGCGTCCACGCCGCTGTCGTTTCAAGAGGTGTGCATGCTGCACGCACGGGCGCCGGATGCATCGGAGAGTGACACGCTGCATGGCCTCGCCCGGGCCGACCGAGAGCGCCTGCTCGCAGATGTGATTGAAGCAGACGGGCTGCTCCAGCGGAGCGATGGGCCGGTGGATCTTGCTTTGGTTGCGGCGCTCCTGCTGTCGCGCGATGCTGCACACGGCCGGAGCTGAAGCTTGGCAGGGCGGTGCACGATTCGTTGTCGGACTGCTCCGCGCACCGGGGGGCGGTCGGTCGGTCGCTGCGCCTCGCGGAAGGGGGCCCTGCCGAGCGACCGTCCACAAGCGCTCCACCGAGCGGGGTGGCGGAGTGCATGGAGCACCGTCCTGCGGGGAAAGGAGGCGCGATGAGTCGCATTCCAGAAGTCGGCCGGCTTCGGGGCAAGACCCGCTCGGGGCGTCTTCGGCTGTGGGACGGCCTGCTTGCGTTGCGCTTTGCAGACCTCGTGGAGGATGGGGTGCTGGAGGTGGGTGTGGGAGAGCGTCCCGATACCCTGCGGGAGCTGGCTGCAGCCCTGGGGCGGGCGCCCACAGCCATCGAGCTCCACCCGCGGCGCGTGGCATCGGCCCAGGCGGAGACCGCGTTCGAGATCATCGAAGGGAACGCGCTGCAGCCACCAACCGGAGCGGCTCGGTATGGTCTGGTGCGGTGTGCCAATGTGCTGCGGCAGTATCCCGTCTCCGAGCTGCAGCGTGCGCATGCTGCGCTGCTTGCACACACCACGGCGGAGGGGGTGGTCCTCGAAGGCTCCTGTGATGCGGGGGGCAATGTGGGCTGCTTTCACGTGCTCCAACGCAGCGGAGGCGGCTCCCCGCGTGCTGCACTGGTGTTCTTCAGCTCGTTTGCGCGTGGTTTTGCCCCGATCCAGTTTCGGGACTGGTTGCCGCGCGACCTCCGACGGGAGGTCCGAGCCGACGGCGCGATGGCGGATCTGTTCGCACGCTGGACCGCCGCATGGCAACGTGTGCGCGAGGGAGACGCCCCCACAGATTTCCGCCGCTCCGTGGAGGCTCTGGTGGCGTCGGGACCGTTCATTGACCTCTCGCACATCCAGTCGTCGGCGGCAGCCTGGATGTGGACGCCGCCCGACGGAGTGCCGATGCCGCGGTGACCGTCACGGCAGGATGGTGGCCGTACCGATTCCGCCGAAGGCCGATGCTGCCTCGATGGTGCTTCCATCTTCGGGGTTGATGCCGCTGCTCAAGGTGAACTTGTAGTAGTAGATCATCGCCAGATCGTACTCGAACGCCAGAGTGGCAAGGTCACTGAGCGGCACTTGGAACACGCCGCTGTCAGCGGCCCAGCAGAGCACTTCGCCCCGATACACGCTGCCTGTCTCGTCGAAGAGGTGCACCGCGATCATCACTCCGTCGGCGGTGCCGGCCGGAGCCCAGGTGAACCGTGCCGCGCTCGCCGACAGGGCCGGAAAGGCGTACGGCATGTCGAGGAAGATATCTTGCGGCTCAATGCTTGAGAATCCACTCGGGATGGTGCGAAGCACCGATGGTGCCGAGAGGGGCGGGTCGTCGAAGGGGGCGAGCACGTCGTAGCGAGTGTTGCGCACGAACGAGCCATCGTCGTTGGTGGACGCCTGGTAGGACGTGGTGGTGCCGTCGATCACTCTTCGGAGTGTTCGTGTGGTGGTGCCGGCAGACAGCAGCACGTTGGTGCCGACATCGTAGAAGGTCGAGGTTGGGAAGGTTCGTGCCGGGTTGACTGTGCAGGAGCCCTGGCGAGGAAACCAGTCGTACCAGCTGCTCGTGGTGGGGGGATGAAACAGGGCGAGAGACTCGATCGAGGTGTAGTCGGCAAAGCCGAGACACGTAGGGCAGCCCACCACAAAATAGTTGTGCTCGACGTAGCCCGTCACCAAGCCGGAGTTGTCGGTGCCGTCGTCGCCGCTGTCTCCTCCACCGTCGTCGCCGCTGTCGTCTCCGCCATCGTCTCCGGCATCGCCACCGTCGCCACCGTCGTCGCCGCCTTCTTCGTTGGGATCTTGGTCCGAATAGGTGAAGCCCTCCGGCAACACCGCCACACCCTGTGCGCTGGTGACCGTGACATCGACTTTTGCCTCGACGGGCACCTCAGGACAGAAGGCGATGATTTCGGTGGACGAAAGGACCGTGACGTCGACTTCTGTGCTGCCGAACATCAGAGTGACGTCACTGTCGAAGCCGGTGCCTTGGATGGACACTTCGGTGGTGGTGTTGAGGGGACTGCTGTCGGGGTACACGCTGAAGATGGTGAGCTCGTCGACCGCTCCGGCGCTGTCCTCAGCGGTATCGGTGCTCCCTCGCTTCAGTCCAAAAGTACCGCATCCGGAGGCGAGGAGCCCGAGTGCCATCCCAGTGAGCAGACCGACCGGCGATGGGGACCATTCCGGGGGTTGGATTCGGGTCCCGCTGGACATCCGATTCTCCGAGCGTGGGTTCGGGGCGGACCGACTGGGCGAGTGATGAGGGCACCCCTCGCCGGACAATGGTAGCCGATGAGAGGATGACTCGCCTGTGGGGAAGACGGTTCTCGACAGCGGGAAGAGGGGGCGTGCCTATTCTTCGGCAGCCGGTGCGGCGTCGGGTACCGCGACCGCTTCGAGCAGGCGGAGGCGGAAGGTCGACCCTCGGCCCTTCTTGCTTCGAACCTCGACCTTGGCCTTCATGGCCTTGCTGAGGTGTTTTACGATCGCCAGCCCCAAGCCCGTACCGCCCTGCGCGCGGGCTCGGCCTTTGTCGACGCGGAAGAAGCGCTGGAAGATTCGGTCATGGTAGGCCGGATCGATCCCAATTCCCTGGTCGACCACTTCGAGAATTACCGCACCGTCCGCAGGGACACCCCGCACGAGAACGTCGCCCCCGGTGTGGCTGTACTTGATGGCGTTGCCCACCAGGTTCACCAAGACATGCCCAAGCGCATCTCGGTTTGCCAGTGCCGTCAGGTGCCCCGGTACTTTCACCTCGACGGTGATTTCCCGCTGTTCCGCGAGCGCGGAGACCTTGTCGATCGACTCGGTCACTACGTTTGCGAGGACTGTGGGGTACAGCGGCGGTGGCTCGTCCATCGAGTCAAGCTTGGCCAGATGCAGGAGGTCGTCGAACAGCTCGGTCAGTCGCCGTCCGTTCCGCAGGATGACCTCGATCATTCGGACTGCATCGTCTGGCAGCCGCTCCCGGTCGGCGAGAAGGGTCTCGGCATAGCCGGCAATCGCGGTGGCGGGTGTGCGCAGCTCATGCGAGACATTGGCCACGAACTGCCGACGGTATCGCTCCGCCTGCCGAATTCGTGTGACGTCATGCACGATGGTGAGTCGGCCGTTGTGTTTGCCGAGGGAGGTGACGCGAACCACGAGGTCGCGTCGGCCTAGGCGGAGCGAGACCTCCTGTTCGGTGATTGGATCTTGCTCGATGGCCTCGACGACCGACGAGACCGGGATGGCTTCGTAGACGGTGCGTCCGACCGGGTTCGGAACGAGGGGCAAGATCCGCGCAAGCGCAGGGTTGACCAGCCGGATTCGCCCGGATGGGTCGGTGACCAACACGCCATTGTGTGTTTTTTCGAGCAGTCGTGGAGCCAGTTCCTCCATTTCTGCTCGAGGCGTGGCGTTTGGGCTCACTGGCTGAACCGGTAGCCGGCGCCTCGAACCGTCTCGACGTACTGTGCGGCCGGTCCGAGCTTTTGCCGGAGCCGCTTGACATGGGTGTCGACTGTGCGGGTGTTGAGATCGGGCGGAAGCTCCCAGACCTCTTTGAGCAGCTCGCCACGCGAGCAGAGTCGACCCGCGTGGCTCGCAAGCCAGACCAGCAGACGGTATTCGGTGGCTGTGAGCGAGAGCTCGCTGCCGTCGACGTAGGCCCGATGGGCTCCCTGGTCGATGCGAACCAGACCGATCTCCACCACGCTCGTGTCGTTCGTGGGTGCGGCCTGGACCCGACGGGCACCGGCCGCCACGCGCAGCACCAGTTCTCGCACGCTGAACGGCTTGGTGACGTAGTCGTCCGCACCCACCTCGAAGCCACGAATCCGATCGTGTTCCTGGGTACGCGCCGTCACCATGATGATGTAGCAGTCGCGGGTGCTCGGTTCCGCGCGCAGCTCGGCGAGCGCGGTCTCGTCGGGCTCCTGCATCGCGCGAACCGCGCGGTCGATGAGCGACTTGCATTGCTTGAAGCACTCGGCCGCCGACGCGAGGAGGGCTTGCGGGTCGCCCGACATTGTGTTCTCAAACTCGCCGAAGCGCAGCACGGGGGGCTGCTGCAGGCTGGCGAACGCCGCAAATCGGTGCTCGAATCGGCACCTCCACGACGAGTATTCGAAGATCGCCTCAGCCTCCTGGTGCTGGAGCAGGTGCGAGGCTGACACTCCGGCGAGCAACCGCGCGATGCCTCGGCACAGGCTTCTGCGCACATGCAACTGCAGGTTCAGCTCGTGGCCCACGCCGGGAGACGCGCCGTTGCTCGGGTCGCCGGGGCCCGGCTTCTTCTTGTGCTTGTTCGACCGCTTCTTGCCGGTCGCCACCAGCCCGCCGCGCCGTTTCTGGACATGGCCGGCGA
>CAJWOS010000113.1 GCA_913044235.1 uncultured Pseudomonadota bacterium | reverse complement strand
GAGCGCCGGTGTGCGACCCATCGCCAGGATCGAGCCGTGCGCAATGCGCGGTCCGGCGGAGCGGAACCGCACAGCGCTCGGCTGTGTGTGGGTGCAGCGTTGGCATTGAGGTAGGGAAGCGGGGGCCGGCAAGGCGGTCGCATAGCGCGGTCGACGAGGGTTGGTATCGAGGTGAAAAATGTCGCTCGAGCCGGTTCCCCAGTACGTCCTGAACACGGTCCGTGGCTTGTACTGCGATGGCGAGCTGCCCCCGCTCGGGGAGCGGTTCTGCTTTCATGACCCGCTGGTTCGCGTCGGCTCGCTGCGGCAGAGCCTGCGGATGTTTGAGCGCTTGAGGCGGCTGTTTCCAGGGTCGGAGCTCGCACGGTTCGAGCCGCTGGAGCCACCTGCACAGACCGAAGCACTGGCCACCACCATGTATCGGATGGAGGTCTGCTATCGCCGAACCGCTGCTGGACCTGGCCAGTCGATGCTCTCCCACCTGGCCGTGACCACGGAAGCGGGGGTCGTGATCCAGCTGGTAGAGGACTGGAAGGCGCCCCTGCATATCGGTGCGGGCTCGGTTCCGGCCTTGCACGGAGCGCGGGCCCTGCTCGGCCGAATCTGCGGGGCTTCCCTTCGGTCGCACCTGCGTTGAGCGTGCCCTGTTCCACGCCGTGCAGGTCGTCAACTGACCGGGAGCGAGGGCCTCCGAGGCTAAGCTTGCCCTTCGGCGCCGTCGACTCTTTGCGATCGAAGCGGCGGGAGCGTGGCAGGGCCAAGCATCACAGGTGTGGGAGGTCGTGGCCGAGGGAGCGTCGGCCGGCGAACAGCGAGACGCAAGGAACGCTCGTTGGGACCGTCATCCGGCCCGCGGAGCGGTCCCAGGTACCCTGCATGGACTGGGCGAGAGCGCTTAGTAGTACGCATAGCCGGCGTAGTAGTACTGGCCGCCGCCGCCACCGGTCACGTAGCCTCTCGTGGACCACTCGACCTGGCCACCACCGTATGATGCGTATCCGACGTAGTTGCCCTGGAAGTACGCGTAACCGGAGCTCACCTCGAACCCTCCAGAGGTGTCGGTGGCGCCGCTGCAGGTGTTCGAGCTGTTGAGGATCAGGCCGACGTCCCACCGCAGGTCGCCGGTGGCGTAGCCGAACATGTCCCAGACCGCAGTACAAGCGCCTTGAATTTCGATGACGTAGATACCAGAAGTGATGTCGCCGGTTCCTTCGCCTTCGCCCTCTCCTTCGCCTTCGCCTTCGCCACCGAGGCCGGAGTCGTACCACCCATATCCAGAGTCGTAGTAGAGGTCGCCGCTGTCTTTCCCGTCGCCATCACCGCCGCTCAGACATGCGGCTGCGCCGAACATCGCAGCGAGGATCATCGAGGCGCTCGTGCGTTCGAGAGATACGGTCGTCATGGTGCGCTTTCCTTTGAAGCGGGTGGGTGTGCCAGAAGCGTGCGGCCATATGGCGCTTCAACTGCGTTCCGGTATCGAGGGCGGCGGTGTTAACGCAAAACCAGCCCGCTGGGAAGACCGGTGCATCGGCTCAAGAGGTCCGGAATGCAGTCGCTCCGGGCGGCTTTCGATGTATTGTTCAGAAACACCAGGATGGTTGACCGAAGCCCGACGCTACTGGCTGACCAGCTCGTTTGCTGCGGGCAAGGAATCGAGGTCATCCAACCCATCGATGAGCGGACCCAGCCAGGGCCGGTATCGCTCTGCGCGGCCTACGCTCGATGGGTAGATCGGTTGGCGCACCTGATCGACCGACGCCGTGCGTGCATCTCTCGTGCTTTCATGAAACGTGAGACAGTCGGGATGGAAGGGGAGGTCTAAAGCATCGAGCAGCCGGTGGACCTCTCGCTCGAGGTCGGAGACCAGCGTTTCGTACTGGACATCGATCACTTCGATGCTGGCCTGTGTGGTCCACCAGGCCATTTGCGCTCGATAGACCCGAAACATCTCCGCGGTCCACGAAAGCTCTGTGGACCACGCATGGCCTGGTCCGAAGTTTTGGAAGAAGCAAGACAGGCAGGTGTCCAGCGGGTCGCGAGCGCAGTGGATGATGCGTGCCCCGGGGAGGATGCGAGCGATGGCACCGAGAAAGACGAAGTTGGTGGGCTGCTTGTCGGTGAGGCGTACTTGGGCGGAGAGGTCTTCTGCACGCATCGACGCCATCGAGGCGGCATCTGCAAGGTATGCGCGCCCCAGCGCATCCCACTGACTGGGTGGAGCCGTGGCCACTCGCTCGGCCCACTCCGCACCCACCGGGGGGGTGCCCTCCGGTCGCAGTGTGCGGTTCAGAGACGGCAGCTCCCCACCGGCCGTCACGGCTGGATGTCGAGACAAGATCTGCTCGATGAGGCTGGTTCCCGAGCGTGGCATCCCGACGATGAAGATCATTCCGGATCCCAGCGCACTCGTGCGTTGCACGGGCTTGGCGAGGAGGTCTGAGGCCCGTGCCACTTCCTGCACGAAGCCCTGTAGGGTCACGTCCCGCTCTCGATGGCGATTCCCGGTCTGGTGAGCGGCGAACGTCTGCTCCCAGCGCCCCAGTGCCTTGTATAGATCGCCGATGGTGTGATGCAGCAGCTGTGCTTCAGTCGGTGTCAATAAACGCTTCGTATGGGGCTCGAGCCGTTTGAGTGCCTCCTCGGCACGACTGACCCGCGCGCAGGACCGCGCCCAGGCTGTGAGCGCGTCCACATCCTTGAGGTCTGGCGTCATCAGAGGCTCGAGGAGTGCGATTGCAGCGGCATGGTCTCCCTTGCGCTCCAGAACCCGTCCGAGGCCCAGCCGCGCGGGTCTGCTCTGGGGGGCGGCCTGCAAGACCTCTTGGAGTTGTGCTTCCGCCTCTGCCGATCGTCCAACCGACACGAGAAATCGTGCATAAACCAGCCGCGTGTGTGGGCGCTCGGGCTCGAGGTTCGTGGCCCTCTGAAACGCGCGCTCCGCATCTTCCTCGTGTCCTTGGGTCATGTGGCACTGGGCGAGACCGAGCCAGCTGGACACGCGCTTCGGATCCACGTCGACGGCCTCTTGCATGCGCTGCTGGGCCTCCAAGATGCTGCCAGCTTGGAGCAGTGCGGCGCCCAGGTGGTTCAAGATGGCCCCGTCTGGGGGACCGAGCGAGTGGGCGCGCCGAAGGGACTGGACGGAAGCTGAAAACGCCCCATGCTGCAGTTGAAGGGTTGCCAGTGCAAACCATGCCCGGCGGTGGTCGGGTTCATGGACCAGAGACGACTTCCATGCATCCATGGCCATACCCGGCGCGTCCAGTGCCGAAGCCGCTTGGGCAACGAGGCGCCATACCTCGGCGTGGTCTGGGAACGTCTGCAGCACTGCGGTGCCTTCTCGGACCGCCTGTGGCCACTGTTCAGCCTGGACCATCAGAGCCACCCGACACAGGGCCACCCCTCGATGCTCAGGATGCAATGCCGCCGCCTGGCGCATCAGAGCAAGCCCCTGCTGCCAGCGACCGGCCTGCGTCTGTGCCTGCGCGAGCTGGATCGCGAGGTCTGCAGACTGAGGCTGCTTTGCCAGAGCCGCCGACAATCGGGAAATCTCGCTCACTGGTTGCCGCCCTTCGAGAACAGGCTGGGGCCTGTGCCGCCGTGCGGCGTGATGGGGAGGCGAATGGTCCGTAGGCGGTCCTGCAGGCATGCAGTGATGATGAACTCGTTCTGTGCGGTCATGAAGCGAACCAGTTCTGGGACGGCGAGCGTCGATCGAAAAAACACGGCCCATCCGGACGCTATCAGACCGAATCCAGGCGGGTCAATCCGCGCAAGATCCACCCGGTGCTCCCAGTGCGAGGGGTGCAGTCACCGGTTTGATGACGGCCGCTCCGAGGCTCAAGAGCCGGTTCCAGCGGGGCTGTACGACGCTTTTGGTCGGAGGACCGGCCGATGCGAACCTGGAACCGTCTGCTGGGTGTTTGAGGGGATGAGTGCTCGAAGTTGGGGTCGGATGGTGTAGCCTTTCGCGGCGCTCCTGCAGCGCAGGAGGGAGCCCCATGGAACAGTCCATCCAAGAGCAATATGCGGCCCAGAGTCGATGCTTCGGCTGCGGCCCGAGCAATCCGAAGGGCCTCCGCATCCGGAGCTTCCAGCAGGGCGAAGAACTCGTAGCAACTTGGCATCCCGAGGCGCACCATGAAGCATTCCCGGGCATGATGAATGGCGGCATTGTGGGGGCGCTGCTCGACTGTCATGCCAATTGGACCGCTGCATGTGCTCTGATGAAGGTGCGCGAAGCAGACGCTCCCCCATGTACGGTGACTGCGGAGTTTCGGGTGAAGCTCAAGCGACCCACACCCATGGAAGGGGCGCTGCAGCTGCGTGCTCGAGTGGTGGAGGTGTCCGATCCCCGCGTAGTCGTGGAGGGTGAGCTGTGGTCTGGCGAGAAGGTCACCGCCACCGTGTGGGGTCTCTTTGTGGCCGTAGAGGAGGGACACCCAGCCTTTCACCGGTGGTAGGTCGCAGGGCGCTGTCTGCGCCAAATCCGGGTGAGCTGGGCGGCGGCCAGCCCCCGAACACTCGAAACGGCTGGTCATTGCCGGACCCGACCGTTCGGACACCTGCGATGCCATCGGTCCCGGACGTGGAAGAATGTCTGGTATGACTCATATGGTATGGTTGTCTCGTTCCAATGAAAGGCGATGCTTCGAGCGGGAGTTTGCGATGTCATCAAGGCCATTATGGTTTGTATTATTGTTGTCCATCACTGCATGTGAGGAAGACAAAACAGACAATTCGACCGATCCGGGTTCATCCGGCGAGGGCGAGGGCGAGGGCGAGGGCGAAGGCGAAGGCGAAGGCGAAGGCACCGCCACGGTCGATGCCGACGGGGATGGATTCGCTGCCGGCGATGACTGCGACGACACCAACAGCGCGGTGAATCCGGCAGCGGTCGAAGTGTGCAACGACATCGACGACAACTGCGATGGTGAAGTGGATGAGGGCGTCACCACAGCCTTCTACGCCGACACCGATGGCGACGGCTTTGGCGACCCCGGTGAATCGACCGAAGGCTGTTCTGCGCCGGAAGGCTTCGTTGTCGATGATACGGACTGCGATGATGGCGAGGCGTCGACCAACCCAGGGGAGGAGGAGACCTGCAATGGGGTGGATGACAACTGCGACAACGACATCGATGAAGGCGTCACGATCGTCTCCTATGCCGACAGCGATGGAGACGGCTTTGGCGATCCCGAGATCGCCATTGAGGCTTGTTCCGCACCGTTTGGGTATGTGGAAGACGGCACGGACTGTGACGACATGAATGGCGGCATCAATCCCTTAGTGGTCGAGATCTGCAACGGCCTGGATGATGACTGCGATGCTGCCACCAGTGAAGACGGCATGGTGTCCTTCACCGATACCGCGGGCAGCACCACCGATGTCAGCGCGACCTTCACCGGGAGCTTGTCCATCACCGCAGACGGCAGCTACGTGCTCTGCGATGGTTCCTACATGGTCAACCTGGACATCGATGCAGGGGTCGACTTCACGAGCGTCAACGGTGCGGAGTACACCTCGCTGGATGGCGGTGGAGTCGGTCCGGTCATCACAGTCGCAGCGGGCAACATGGTCGATCTCTCCGCGCTGAACATCACCAATGGCCAGGTCCGCTCTTCGGCATCGAGCGCCGGTGAGCTCGGTGGGGGGGTCAACGTCGGAAGCGGGTCCACCGTCAACATCTCGGACTCGATCCTGTCCGATAATATTGGCTACAACGGCGGTGCGATCCATGTCTACGGCGGCACCGTCAATGTGAGTGACTCCACCTTCGACAACAACGGGGCCGACTATGGTGGCGACCTGATGGTGTTCGATGGCGATGCCGTCATCACCGACTGCACTTCGACCGATGCCTACGCTGAAACGGCCGCCTACGGATACGTTCTCGGGTTCTACACGCCGGCCACGGTAGAGATCCAAGGGTCGGTCTTCGATGAAGGCTTCGCAGATCGCGCCGGATTCTACGCAGCGTCTCCATTTGGCCAGCCGGTAGATTTCGTGATCGCGGACAGTGCCGTGACGGGTCTGAGTGCCTCGGATTACGGCGCACTGTCGGTGTACGGAGACACGATTGCCACGTCTTTCGACACCGACTGGGGCACACCGGCTGGCAGGGATGACAACCTCCCGGTCGACGTGTACACGATCGACAACGGGAGCGCCGCGACCAACGAGTACACCTATGGCGATGAAGAGTTCTTCACCTGCACCGACGAAGGCTGCGAGACCTATGTGGAGTATGCGGGTGTCGACGCGACGCTGTACCACGCACGTGACAACGGGAGCACCTCACCCGGTGTGTTTGCCTGCGAGCTCGGCTTTGTCTTCGAGGGCGACCCCATCACCGATCTGTGTGATGCCTGCGACTTCGGGTTCTCGGGCACTTGGGTGCTCGACAGCAGCTCCGCCTCCACCACAACCTGCAATCTATACGACGAGGACTTCGACCAGGACTTCGCCTTCGCAGGGAATCCCAGCTACTTCTCGAGCCCGATGCTTTATTTGCGGAGCGGCTACGAGTACACGTATGCACCCTGGGTTCCGCTCATGACTGCCACCCGGACCGGCGACACGGTGGTCGGTACCTACGGCATCTACAACTACCCGCTGTACTATTACGGTACGTACTACTACTATACCGACTACCTGAAGATCGAGCTTGAGGTCTACTGAGCTGCGCTGCGACCGAGCGTGGCGGGAGCGTGGTCGCCCCCGACAGTGGGGGTGAACCACCTGCATCCGGCCCCGCTGACGTCGACCCGGGCGGCTTTCTGAGCATCGCCTGGGGCCTTTGGTCCGCGATCAGTCCTGTCGACGCCGACGAAGCAGGACCGCACCGAGTCCGAGCGCCAACCAGGCACCCCATGTCACGGGTGTCGCGGTGACCGTCGAGCAGCCGCCTTCGTCCTTGGTCTCGCCACCGCCGTCGTCGCTGCCGCCGTCGCCCATACCGCCGCCGTCGCCGCCGTCGTCGCTGCCACCGTCGCCGCCGTCATCACTGCCGCCGTCGTCGCTGCCACCGTTGTCGCCACCGTCGTCGCCACCGTCGTCGCCACCGTCGTCGCCACCGTCATCGCCGGTATCGGAGCTCTCGTCCGCGCCGTCGCAGTCCTGGTCGACCCCATCATCGGGAATTTCTTCCGCGTCGGGGTTGATGTCGGGATCGGTGTCGTCGCAGTCGTCGCCCTCTTCCAGTTCCGCTTCGGAGTCGAAGCCGTCGAGATCTGCGTCGAAGTCACTGTCACCGGCACAGTTGGCATCGACTCCGTCGTACCAGGCGTCGTCGGCACCGGGATACACCGCCCCGTCACCGTCGTCACAGTCGGTGTTGTCTTCGACGTATCCAGTAGGCTGCAGGCAGTCGCTCACCGGACTGCCGCTGTTCGAGCCGTAGCTGTCGCCATCCGTGTCTGGGTACCAGTCCACGTCGACCACGTCTTCGTCCACGGTTGAGTCGCAGTCGTTGTCGATTCCGTCGCACTGTTCCGTGGCGCCCGGGTAGGTCGACGCATTCGCATCGTCACAGTCGTCGTTGGTCTCGGCGAAGCCGAATGGCGCGGCGCTGTCGCAGTCCGAGTAGCTTACCGAGCCGGCCCCGTAGCCGTCGCCGTCGCCGTCGGTGTAGAAGTCAAACGTCGGCAGCCCCTCGTCGATCGAGCTGTCGCAGTCTTCATCGACCCCGTCACAGGTCTCTGTGGCGCCGGGATTCACGCTCGCGTCCGAGTCGTCGCAGTCGTCGCTGGAGCTCGAGTAGCCAGTCGGTGCTGTGCTGTCGCAGTCCGACACGCTGACGGAGCTGTCGCCGTAGCCGTCTCCATCGGAGTCGATGTAGTAGTTGAAGGTGGGCAGTCCCTCGTCGATCGAGCTGTCGCAGTCCTGGTCGATTCCGTCACAGATCTCTGAGGCGCCCGGATACACGCTCGAGTCGGAGTCGTCGCAGTCGCCATCGCAGGTGTTGACCCCATCTCCATCGGAGTCGGCGCAGACCGTGATGTCGAGATCACTGGCGACGTTCCAGGAGTCGCCGCTGGTTCCGCCGTTTCGGTTGACGGCGTTGCCGGCGCCCGAGAGGGTGTAGGTTCCGGGTGTGCTGGGGGCCGTCCAGTCAAAGGTGAAGGTGCCCGATGTCTGGGTGCCGTTGTGGGTGATTTCGCCGCTGGACACCTGGGTGCCCGTGCCGGCGCTGAAGCTACCGCCAGTGGCGTCGACGTTGAGCCCGAAGCCGCTCTTGGAGCTGTTCGCGACCACAAAGGTAATCTCGATGGTGTCGCCGGCAGTGACCTCGGTCGACGATGTGCTGAACGTGACGCTCGTTGAAGACGAGGACGAGCTGCCATGACAACTGCCGCAGCCAGACGAGGAACGGGTCTTTCCGGAGCTGCTGGCCAGGGCTGCAGACGGTGCGAGAGGTTCCAAGAAAAGCAACGCGAGGGGGAGATGGTATCTGAAGTGCATGACAATCCGTTCTGGCTTTGGGATGTGGAGCATCGAGTCCACGGTACATACTATGGACAAGGGTCAGCGATCGTCAAAGACGACGAGTGACTCGGGGCTATCTTGATGGCGGCCGGCGCCGGCTCGTTTCGAGACGACCGGAAAGTGTGGGCAACGAGCTGCAGCCGCTAGGGCGCGCTTGCCTGCCACCGCTCGCTCGCTTCCTGGCGCTGCTGCTGGCGGCGTTGGATCTGCGCGATGCTGTCGCGGGGAATCGAGTCGATGAGCCGGCGGGTGTAGTCCTTTCTGGGCTGCATGTAGATGGACTCGCTCGGTCCGTACTCCACGAATTTGCCCCCATTCATCACCGCCATCATGTCGCTCATGAACTTCACCACGGAGAGGTCGTGGCTGATGAAGATGTAGGTGAGTCCATACTCGGCCTGCAGGTCTTTGAGCAGGTTCAATACCTGGGCTTGCACGGACACATCGAGGGCCGAGACCGACTCATCGCAGACGATGAGCTCGGGTCGGACCGCGATCGCGCGGGCGATGCAGATTCTCTGCCGCTGTCCCCCAGAGAACTCGTGTGGATAGCGGTTGAGGTACTGCCGGCCGGGCAGTCCCACCTTCTCCAGCAGCTCGAGCACGGTGTTGCGGCGGTCGTCGAGTCCGGTGCCGAGACCGTGCACTTCCATCGGCTCCATGATGGTTCGTTCGATGGTCTTGCGGGGGTTGAGGGAGCCGTAGGGGTCTTGGAAGATGATCTGGAACTTCTGTCGATACGGCCGCAGCTCTCGCTGACCCATCGTGGTGATGTCCACTCCCTTGAACTCCACACGTCCACCTGTGGGATCGATGAGGCGCATGATGGCCCGCCCAGTGGTGGTCTTTCCGCAGCCGGACTCGCCGACCAACCCCAGGGTCTGGCCCCGGTACAGGTCGAAGGACACGCCATCCACAGCGCGGACGTGGTCGACCACGCGACTGAACAGTCCCTTGCGCACAGGAAAGTGCATCTCCAGATCGGTGATCCGCAGGATCGGAGCTTCATTCTCGGGCACGAAGGTGGTTCCGTCTCGGTAGTCCTCGGGGCGATTGGCATACCCGAGCTCGCCCAGCCGAGAGAGCGGGTCGAGGTGTCGCTCGCGCCCATCGCTGGCCATGCGCTTGAGCCAGGCGTCGTCGATGGGTCGTTCCTCTACGATGTAGCTGCCATCAGGCTGGTAGATGGTGTCCATGAAGTCGGGCACGGTCGGCAGTCGCTTGTCGGTGCCCTCCAGCTTCGGGCGACAGGCGAGGAGGCCCTTGGTGTAGGGGTGCTGTGGATTGGTGAAGATGCCTTCGATGTGTCCGTATTCGACCAGCTTGCCTCGATACATGACCGCGACTTCATCGGCAATCTCGGCAATCACACCCAGGTCGTGGGTGATGAAGATGATGCTCATCTGGCGCTCGTCGCGAAGCTTGCGCATCAGGTCGAGGATCTGGGCTTGAATGGTCACGTCGAGCGCGGTCGTGGGCTCGTCGGCGATGAGGAGCTTGGGGTTGCACGACAGAGCCATGGCGATCATGACCCGCTGCTTCTGTCCCCCAGACATCTCGTGGGGATACATGTGGATGCGCTCTTCGGGGTCGGGAATGCCCACTTCGCGGAAGAGTTCGATGGTCTGGCGCCGGGCTTCGTCTTCTTCCACGCCCCGGTGCAGCAGGATGGCTTCCATGACCTGATCGCCGGTGGTGTACACCGGGTTGAGTGAGGTCATGGGTTCCTGGAAGATCATGGAGATCGATGCACCACGAATTCGGCGCATGTCGGCTTCGGAAGACTCCACGAGGTTCTCGCCCGCGAAGATGACCCGCGAGCCCGCCTCGAGCCGAGCGGTCTGCTTCGGGAGGAGCTGCATGATGGAGAGGCTGGTCACGGACTTACCGGAGCCAGACTCCCCCACGATGCCCAGAGTCTGTCCAGGCATCACCTGTACTGTGAGATCGTCGACCGCCTTCACGACGCCAGCGTCGGTGTGGAAGTAGGTCCGTAGGTTTTCGATCTTCAGGAGGGGGGTGGTCATCTGCGCTCTCAGATCCGGACTGCGGCCCGGAAGAAGCAAACTGCCACCAACGGTGCCCAAGCTGCGAGAGGGTAGCGCAGCCGTCGTGTCTCCCGCAACTCGGGGCGAAGCGGCGATGTGCAGATGCACCCGATTCAGGCGTCGTCGTCTGCATCTGGGATGGACCGGAGCCGCGGTGAATTTCAGGGTGCTTTGAATGGACTTGCCCCTCAGGTGAAACGCGATCTTGGGGCGGCTCAAGCCTCCAACGCCATCGT
Source organism: uncultured Pseudomonadota bacterium (assembly GCA_913044235.1). Classification (GTDB taxonomy): domain Bacteria; phylum Myxococcota_A; class UBA796; order UBA796; family UBA2385; genus CAJWOS01. The sequence goes on along the minus strand of CAJWOS010000113.1, from coordinate 4,946 downwards.
CGCCCAGAGGATGTCCAACGGCACATTCGAGGGCGAAATCCGCCGGTGCAAGGTCACCGTGGCTCCGTACTCGATGGGTGCTTTGAAGCGTTCGATGGCTGCGTTTCGCAGCATCTTCGAGACCGGCATCCTCCCCACAGCAGCCTGAGTGCACCCGGGGTTGCTCCTCACCCCTGGCGAACGCCGTCTCGGTGTGCCTCTGTGGGCACGGGTGAGCTCACGACTGCATGCGACGGCTGATCCGAGCGCGGAGGTCTTCATCGGTTGCGACGCTGAGAACCACTGCACAGGCACGCTGCTCAAGGCTGTGGAGATGCGCCTGACAGACCGCTGCGGTGCGCAGAGGTCCGGGCTTCGTCGGTCCCCCGGGACATATTTCTAGGGTCTTGCGTGCCTGAAGCGCTCGGACCACGTCCAGCAGCTCCGACATCACCCAGAGCATGTAGTCCAGTAGTCCGCTCAGGTTGTGCACAGACATCGACACGGACAGTGCGCCGGTCCGCGCCTGGAATGCCCCACGGGCATCGTATCCGTCGAAGTAGCCAATCATGGTTGCGGCGTGGTTTAAGGCGTCTGTTGCACCCTTGTGCACTCGAGAGCGAGCCGCCAGGGCACGCCGCTCAGCAAACCATCGGAGCTCACGCTTCTTCGGGCGGATGTCTTCGAGCGTGACACATAGCGAGGAGGTCCGTGCCTCGATTGCTTCCAGTGCTGACCTCAACTCGTCCATGGCATCCTCGCCTGCAAACCTGCAGATGCGGACAGGTATCCCAGTGGCTGAGGCCTCATCGAGTGAGCTCGCTCTCGAGCGGCACCCCGCCCCAAGGTGGGCGCAAGCACTTGCGGCACGGGCGTGCGGGTGGTTGCTTCATGCTTGGCCCCAGCGTTTGGATCCGACGCTCTTGGCTTGTGGCGAAGCGCAAGCGTAGGTGGCCCCTCACAGGCGCCTGGCAGGATCGCAAGCCTCCGCCATCGACCGCATGGCGCCGGCAACTTGGCCAGCCTCGGCTCGCGACAACACCAGCGGCGGTGTGGCGTAGATGCACCCTCCGAAGGGCCGAAGCCACACGCCTTGTGCCATTCCGATGCGCATCAGCTCGGCCTGGCTTGCCAGCGCCTCGACCTCAATCACCGCCACCGCACCCTTCACTCGCACCTCGACCACTCCTGGCATCGTCTCCACGCCCCGGAGGTCCTCGGTGAACCACGCCTCGAGTGCTCGGGCCTGCTCCAGCCTGGGCTCGGTCTCGAAGAGGTCGAGCGAGGCATTGGCCGCGGCGCAGGCGAGCGGGTTGGCCATGAAGGTGGGACCGTGCATCAGGGCGTGGTCCGCCCGCTGTGACTGGAAGGCTTCGAAGATTGGCGTTCGGGCCACGGCGCACGAGAGCGGCATTACTCCGCCGGTGAGGGCCTTGGACAGGGTGAGAATGTCGGGAACCACGCCGGCTTGCTCACAGGCAAACATGGAACCGGTGCGACCGAAGCCGGTGGCGATTTCATCGAAGATGAGCAGCAGACCGTACCGATCACACAAGCGACGCAGGTGCTGAAGGGCCTCGGGTCCGTGCATGCGGAATCCGCCCGCGCCTTGCACGAGGGGCTCGACCATGATGCCGGCCAGCGAGGTGTGGTGGGCTTCGAGGAGCCGCTCGAGGGCGGTGAGCGAGGCGCTATCGGTGGGCAGGGCGGCGTGTAGCTGTGCAGGCAGGAAGCCCGCGAAGTGGGCGTGCATGGACCGGTCTGGGTCGCACACGCTCATCGTGGCGAGGGTGTCTCCGTGGTAGCCGTGATGGAAGCCCAGAAAGCGAGTGCGTCGCTCACCCTGGTTGAGGTGGTACTGCACGGCCATCTTCATGGCCACTTCCACCGACACGCTGCCGGACTCGGCGAAAAATACGTGATCGAGGTCGCCGGGCAGCAGCTGGGCGAGACGGCAGGCCAGCGTGCTGGCGGGCTCGTGGGCAACGCTGCCGAACATCACGTGGGGCAGGCGGTCGAGCTGGGCGTGCACTGCGGCGGTGAGATGGGGGTGCGCGTGGCCATGTACGGCGGTCCACCAGCTGGCCACGCCGTCGATCAGCCACCGGCCGCTGGCCAGCTGGATGCGTGACTCTCTTGCGGCCACCACAGGGGCAGGCAGCGGTGCGGTCTGGTGTTGGGTGTAGGGCTGCCACACATGCCGCAGCCCGTCATGCAACCACTGGGGCAGTGGCCCGTCGACCAGTGCCTTCATGCGGTGGGCGACCCGGGTGGGGTCGAGTCTGCGGCAGGCGCGGGATGGGCCGGGCAGCTGCGGGGCTCGGGGTGCAGACCGAGCTTTTCGAACAGCGCTGCGTCGCGGTTGCCGGGGTTGTCGGTGGTGAGGAGTTTTTCACCGCAGAAGATGGAGTTTGCACCGGCGAAGAAGCACAAGGCCTGCAGCTCGTCGGTCATCTGCTCTCGACCGGCCGACAGGCGCACATGGCTTGTGGGCATCAAAATTCGAGCCACGGCGACGGTGCGCACAAACTCGATAGGGTCGAGATCGGGAGTGTCGGCAAGGGGGGTGCCGGGCACCTTCACGAGCATGTTGATGGGCACGCTCTCGGGAGGCACCGGCATGTTGGCCAGCTCCACGAGCAGGCCTACTCGATGCTTGCGCTCTTCGCCCATTCCCACAATGCCGCCGGAACAGACCTTCATGCCCGACTCGCGCACAGCCCGCAGGGTGTTGAGGCGGTCGGCGTAGGTGCGGGTGGTGATGATGTTGCCGTAGTTCTCGGGTGCGGTGTCGAGGTTGTGGTTGTAGTAGTCCAGCCCGGCCTCCGACAGCTGCTGGGCCTGGTTGTCGGACAGCATCCCGGCGGTAACGCAGGTCTCGAGGCCGAGAGCCCGAACGCCTTCGACCATCTTGATGAGCTGCTCGACGTCCTTGTCTCGCGGGCTTCGCCAAGCAGCACCCATGCAGTAGCGGGTGGCGCCACCGTCGCGAGCGGCTTTTGCGGCTTCGAGGACCTTTTCCACGGGCATCAAGCGCTCCCGCTTGAGTCCGGTCTTGAAGCGTGCCGACTGGGGACAGTAGGAGCAGTCTTCAGGGCAGGCGCCCGTCTTGATGGACAGCAGCTGAGACAGCTGCACGGCGTTGGGGTCGAAGTGCTGCCGGTGGACCGTGGCGGCCTGGAACAGCAGGTCGTTGAAGGGCAGCTCAAAGAGAGCGGCAACCCGGGCGCGGGTGAGCTGGGGACGATTCACGGGACCTCCAGACGGGGCGACGGCCTCGTTATCGCGTATGCGGTTGGTGGTGAGGCGGCATTACCAGGACGCCACAAAAACGCGTACATACGACCATCCGTACGGGTGCAGTCGTCGTCTGCACTCTCGCAGTTTCGGGTGAGGCTTCGTTTCGATGCAAACGTCACATGGCATCGAAGGAGATGGCGTTGGATGGGTTGGTGCGCCAAGCGCCTTGATCGGCCGTGCGGGAGGGGTGCCGACTGGCCAGGCTTGCACGGAGGTGGAGAGACCCAGAGGTGGACTCAGGGATGGGATTGTGACGATGCCAGGTGGCGATGGATCGCTTGTGCGGCCGCCTGTGCGGGCGCAGACTCGGGACATGTCGCCGCCAGACGAACCGCCAGTGCGCCTGCCTCTTCGGCTTGACCATCGAGAGCAAGAGCTTCACCGACCGCTGCCATCAGGTGGGGATGCCACAGCTCGTTGCCGAGTCGCCATGTGGTTTCGTGGGCGTCGTCGAGAACCTCGGCATACAGACCCGTCGCCAGGAAGGCGCGATAGCGAAGGATGGTGTGTTCCAGTGACTTCCGCTGGATGATGGTCGGACGGAGCGCTGCAGTGACGGCCTCGTGGGGGTCGCCGCTCGAAACCAGCACTTCGGTGCGGGCGATGGCGAGGGGAAGGGAAGGCCTGCCGAGCCGGTCCGCCAGCCAGAGATAGGACTCCGCTTCTTCGAACCGACCGGTGGCGGCTTCGACTCGTGCGACCAATGCCCAGGCGTCGGGGGATTCCGGGTCGAGTGCGATGGCTTGCCAGGCCGTGTCGTGGGCGTCTTCGAGCTGACTTGCGGCCAGGAGGTCGAGTGCGAGCTCGGTGAGTAGAGTGATTCGCCTTTGCGGGCGTGCATTCTCCACGAAGAGCGCGCGACGGATGCGTGCTGCCTCTTGCGCTTGCCCGGTATGGCGGAGTGCATCGGCTCGGGCCACTTCTCTCAGCAGGTCGAGGGCTGTGGAAGGCTTCGCTTCATCGTAGCTCTGTGCAATGCAGGCATGGTCACCAAAGTGTCGACAGCCCACGATGCGCGCCGCGTGGAGGTTGCTGTTGACGGGATCGGATGCAAGCAGGCGGTTCGCCTTGGTCAAAATGGCCCGGTACGCCCTCTGCTTGAGGAGCTTTCCCACAAATGAGATCTCTTGAGGGAGCGTTGCGGTGGAGAGGGAGACATCTTCTCGCCGTTTCTGAAACCCTCTGCGTGCGGGCGACTGTTTTGCGCTCTTGGCCCGTCTTCGTTTTGGAAGTTGGGTATTTTTTGGCCTCGATGTCGCAGATGGATTGGAGCCGGGAGCTGCGATGGCCGTGCGTGACTCGACGAAACAACTCGTAGAGAACACGGTCATCAAAAGGACCAACAGACGGATCATCTGCATACCTCAGGTACAGGCTTGTCGTGGCGACGAGTAAACATCATCAGCGCGGTATCCCGCAATCGGTAGGGCTGGTGGCTCCGGACGGCGGGGCAACACATCCGCGGGAAGGTGATATGGTGCGTGCGCACTCAAATATAGAGGTACTCTATGATGAATCGGTTGTTGATGGTTTCGTTGGGTTTGGGCTTGACTCTTTCTATTTCCGCTTGTTCCGACGGTGGCGAAAAGGACTCCGGCGGCTCCGATGACGCAGGCGAAGGCGAAGGCGAAGGCGAAGGCGAAGGCGAAGGCGAAGGCGAAGGCGAA
>CAJWOS010000112.1 GCA_913044235.1 uncultured Pseudomonadota bacterium | reverse complement strand
CGCGGGCCCAGGTGTGCCCCTGGGCCTAGAGCACGTGCGGAGGTGCTGCAGAGAACGGGCACCTCGCGGTCCTGCAGTGGGCGCGGGCCCAGGGGTGCCCCTGGGACGAAAAAACGTGCGCATTGGCTGCACGCGGCGGGCACCTCGCGGTCCTCCAGTGGGCGCGGGCGCAGGGGTGCCCCTGGTGCGAAGGCACGTGCTTTTGTGCTGCAGAGAAGGGGCACCTTGCGGTCCTGCAGTGGGCGCGGGCCCAGGGGTGCCCCTGGAACAAATGGACGTGCGTATTCGCTGCAAAGAACGGGCACCTCGCGGTCCTCCAGTGGGCGCGGGCCCAGGGGTGCCCCTGGGACGGATACACGTGCGCATTGGCTGCCGAGAACGGGCACCCTTCCGGTCCCGGCCCCGACCATCACTCCGCTGGCGCTGCCCGCTCCGCCACGCGCCCCTGAGTTCCCCACCATCTCTCAAACGGCTGACCTCGAGGGAATGGGGGGTGTGCTCAAGCATGCGCGCACCATGCTGTACGCCGCCATGTCGCTGGCCATGATGTTTGGCCTGCGCACCAACGAAGAATACGAGGCCCTGTTCCAGGGCTTTATGTTTGTGGTCTTGGTGTTCGCGATTCTCTACGGCGTACAACAGTACAAAGCCGATAAAGCTGCCCGCATCGAGCGCTTCGAGACCGATGTGTCGCGCCGGGCCGAGCAGGCCGTCAAGGATGTGCTGCGCACCTGGTACGACCGCCAGGCCGACCAGCTCCTCGACCACGCCGTCGCCCAGCTGCACCAGCGCCGGGCCACCCTGGTGCAGTGGTACCAGAAGGAAGTGCTGCCGGCCAAGCAGCGGGCCGAGCAGGCCACCAGGTCCGCCCAGGAAGAGGCCTCGAAGGCCCAGTCGCAGCTGGGGATGCTGCAGCGGCAGAAGACCGACCACGAAAAGGCGAAGGCAGCGCTCGCGGCGGTGCTTGGCTGAGGGCCTGCGCAGGCGGGGCACCGACCGTCGAAATCCCGGTCGGCTCCGCGCGCACCGCAACAGGGCGCACCGGGCGCTCGGGTGTCGAAGCATGTCACCGCTTTGAGTTGGGCTCAACTTTCCCCCCCGGTCATCCGTAGACGCACCCCACCGCCAAGAATGCAGAGGTTGTCCCGGCGGTGAAGCTCCCGGAGGTCGACCATGCCGATCATCGCTCTGTCCCGCCGACAGTTCCCCATCCTCCCCCGCCGCCGTCGGGTCACCGCTGGCGGTGCGCTCAGCGACTCTGAGCAGGAGTCGGCCGGCACAGCAGAGGTCAGCGTAGCCCCCGGAGAGGATGCCCTCGCGGAGCGCCAGAATCCCGAGCAGCAGCTCGACGCCCTGTTCGAAGCGCTCAACGACGACGAGCTGGCGCAGCTCGAGGAGCTGCCCACCGAAGACCTCGAAGCCTACATCGCAAAGCTCCAGCGCGAGACCGGCGCACCGCGTCGCCGACGGAGCCTGCTCGACGTAGCCGTCTGATCCTGTCGGTATCAAGACAGATCCAACCACTCCACCCCTGAAGCGTCAGGGCGCAGCCACAGAATGGACGCGCGACGGAAGGCCGGTAGGGCCCTCGTATGCGTCCTCTCCTCCCAATCTTCTGCTTGCTGACCGGATGTGCCGTGGGCGCGGCCACACCCAACCAGGCGGGCACCTGCACCGATCCCAATGCCGAAGCGGGCACAGCGGCCGGCACGGAGGCCTGCCTGGGCATCGGACCGGAACCAGCATCTACCGCTGGGGTGGTCGGCCTGTCCTCGGTGCAAAACACCCCGCTCGCCACCTGCTCCACGGCCCCGCTCACTGGGTTCTTCCGCGACGGGCAGTGCCGCACGGGCCCCCGCGACCGCGGTGTGCACGTGGTGTGCGCCGAAGTGGACGAAGCCTTCCTCCGCTACACGGCGAAGCAAGGCAACGACCTCTCCACGCCCCGCCCGCAGTACGGATTCGCGGGACTGTCTCCCGGCGACCGGTGGTGTCTCTGTGCCGCCCGCTGGGAAGAGGCTCGGGAGGCCGGCGTGGCGCCGAAGGTGGTGCTCGATGCCACTCACCCGGCCGCCCTGCGCAGCACCTCCATGGCCCACCTCGAAGCCCATGCGGTGGCAGCCGCGCCATGAGCCTGCTCGATGCCGATGCACTCCCCACACCCTACGACATATGGGCGCTGTGGTCCCGGGCGACGGTCGACACACGGTCGCCCTTTCGCACCCCCACCATCGCCACCGTGGGCCTCGACGGCACCCCCGAGGCCCGCACCGTGGTGTTGCGCGACGCCCAACAGGCCGAGCGACGACTGGTGCTGCACTCGGACTCCCGCGCCGGGAAAGTTCGAGCGCTTCGGCGGCATCCCACCCTGGCCTGGCACTTTTGGAACCCCCGCCACCGGCTCCAGGTCCGGGCCAGCGGGCCCGCGCGGCTGCATCGCATCGGGCCGGTGGTCGACACCGCTTGGGCGGCCCTATCCGTGCACCAGCAACGCACCTACGCCGCATCACCGGCACCGGGCACCCCGCTCGAAGCCCCTGGCGACGGCCTACCCGATCTGGAGCTCGCCGCCAGCGGTCGCGACCACTTCTGCGTGATCGAAGGCATCATCCAGCGCATCGACATCTTGCAGCTGCGGCGGGGCGGGCACCGCCGGTGCGTGCTGCAGTGGGTAGGCTCGGAATGGACCACCCGGTGGGTGGTGCCGTAGGGCTGCCGCGGAAGGAACGCACCCACAAGGATTGACAGCAGGCCATCCGAGCCAAGATGGATGCGGTCACTCACGCGTTGCCATGCCCGGAGCCCACATGTCTCACACCCAACAGTTCATCGACCTGTACGGCGTCTTGAGCGACCGGGCCGGCTGGTTTGGTCCCGAACCATCTACGCGCGCTGTGCAGGCACTCACCCTGGTGCTGGCCGATCGGCTCGATCTCATCGACGCACTGCCCCAAGCACAGCAGGACCTCCGTGGCCACCTGAAGTGGTTCTCCAACCTCCGCGGCACGCTCGGACAGAGCCTGATCGCCCTCGCCCTGGTCAAGGGGGTGGTTCCCAAGGCGCTCCCCGCTCGAGTGAACCAGATCTACCCCCAGTTCAAGCAACACCGCATCCCCACCATTGGGCTGTGGCCGACCGCGGCCGCCGCTTGGCTCGCGCTCGAGCCTGCGGCTGCAAGCGAGGGGGCCATCCCGCGCATGAGCGCCATCCTCACCGAGTGGAAGAAAGACCACCCCTGGATCACCGGTCACGACGACCTCCACGCGGCTGCGCTGCACGCGCTCGGCGACCACAGCCCTGTAGACGTTCGCACCCTGGTGGAAGACCGCATGGTCGCACTCGAAGATGTGGTGTTTTCCTGGGCGCCCAACAACCGCCAGCGCGTGGCCCAGCTCGCGGCTCTCCGCCCCACGGTCGAGGCTGCCGACCTCGCCCAGCGGTACAACGCGCTGTCGGAGCATCTCCAGTCGCTCGGGAGCCGGGTGTCGCTGCTCGAGCGCGAGGCCATGGTTTTGCTCGCGTCGGCCAACGGCGACCCTGCCACGCTGGCCCGCGCCTACCAGAGCACCCGCGCCCAGTTGTCGGCGATGGGGGGCTCCACCTGGCTCCCCAAGAACATCCAGGGAGTCGTGGCGGTGGGCCTCGTGGCAGCCGACAATGGCCAGGACTCGCTCGATGCCATCGCGGGCTCGACCCTGGCCGCCATCATCATCGCCCTGCAGACTGCCGTGATCGTGGCGTCTTCTTCGGCTGCGGCCGCGAGCTGATCTACTCGGCGGGCACCACCGCGCGAGGAATGCCATCCCGTGTGCTCACGCGGGGATGAAACTCCGCCACCCACAGGCCCGTCTCCGTGTCTCCGCCGATCACGTACTCGCCGTAGGGCCAGATCCCCCACGCCCCACGAATGTCGGGCTTGTCGCGGGGCGGCTCGCTGTGGTCGTTGGTCTCCACGCTGCCCACAAGCGTGGGGCTCGCCGGGTTGGAGACGTCGAGCACGCGCAGGCCGTCGTGGTACCACGCCGTGAAGGCGTAGTCACCCCATGCATGTACGTTGTGGATGCAGTTGAGCTCCTCGGCCGGCCACGCCGAGACCGGCTCCACGTGGCTGGGATCGGAGGCATCCCAGACCTCCAGGCGGCCACCGAGGATCTCGCGTGAGGTGTACAACACGGAGCCGTCTTCGGAGGGCCACACGTTGTGGAAGCCCGTGATGACAAGCTCCTCGCCATCTGGACCGTGCGGAGGGGGCGGGGGGGGCGGTGCGCCGGTGTCGTGGGGATGGTCGAGGTCGGCGTCGGTCTGGATCATGGTGAGGTCGGCCCATGTGGGGTCGGACAGATCCAGCGTGGCGAGCCCGAACGGTCCGGCCACCCAGGCGGTTCGCCCACGGGCCATCACATCATGGGGGCCAGCCATCGTGGGGGGCGTCCAGCGGGTGGTGAGGGTGGGACTGGCCGGGTCGGAGATGTCGTAGATGCTGATCTGCTGGTCGAGCAGGCTCACGAGGTAGAGCAGGCCATCTTCCACGTAGAGGTTGTGCACGCTGGCGTCGTCGCCACCGATGGTGGCCAGCAGCTCCGGGCGGGATGGATCGGCGAGATCGTAGATGCGCACGCCCACCCCGCCCCACGCCTCGAAGCGCTCGTCGCCCCGCATGCACGCGCAGTCGCTGGCCGCGTAGAGGATGCCGTCTTCGAGGTGCACGTCGCGGATTTCGTCGACGCCTTCGATGGTGCCCACCGGCTGCGGGCTGCGCGGGTCCGACAGGTCCACGATCAAAGCGTCGATGTCGGGATGCATCCCGCCAGCCAGCACGGCGAGCTCGCCCTCCCCTGCCACGTCCATGCCACCCCGAAACGACACGGACCCCACCTCGACCAGCCGGTTTTCACCGGGCCACTGACGCAAGACCTGCTCGGCACCGGCCCCATCGGAAGTGGTCGCAACAAAGGCCACCACCTCGGAATGCGCCACGGTGACCGAGGCACCGGGCTCAAGTGTGCTCCACGACCCCAAGACGGTTCCGTCTTCCGCGCGCGCCTCGACGGTGACCGGGCGATCGCTTGCCGTCCAGTGCAGCGCATAGTCGCTCCCACCGACCCATTCGACAGCGGTGAGGCCGTCAAAGTCGCCATCCGGTATGGGCTTCACACCAGGGGCTGGCGAGGTGGGTTCCGACGCGCAGGCGCACGCCAGGAAGAGGGTGGACAGTGTGTAGAGTTGCGTGCGCATACCGAAGGCATAGCGCAGCTTTTCGTCAGGCCAAGAAAGCGGCGCGTTCCGCATGGTGAATGGGTGGTTCTGATGGGGTCTTGCGGTGGGAAGGCCCCCTCGCATATCGACGGTGCTGCCCCCAACTGGCATGCTCGGGATCTGACCGGAGCTGCGTCATGCCTCGTGCCCTACCGCTGCTTGCCCTTCTCGCTGCCTGCAGTGTATCGAAGACGGGCTCGAAAACGCCTTCCACCAACCCTACCCCGCCTGCCGACACCCCCACCGTCGCGCCCGCCCCAAGCCCACCGGTCCACACCATCCCTACGGTCCCGACCACCGCAGCGCTCACACCGGCCGACACCGATCGGCTCCAAGGTCCGGCGGAGATCAACCTGGCCGAGCTCGAGACGTCGTTTCAGGCCATCCTGGCCCAAACGGGGATTCCACTACAGGAAACGACCCGCACAGACAGCATCGACGGTGACGACCCGGTCCCGGAATTTGAACACCCGAGCAAGAAGACTGCATTTCGCATCGGTCCGTGCTCTCCGGTTGAAGCTTGGTGGCTGTTCGCCACCTACAACGACATCAGCTGGTTCCCGAAACCCGATGCCAGCGCCTTGCCCTGGCAACCGGGAGAGGAGGCTGGAGAACAGGTGGCGACGATCGAAAACCCGAACAAGGGCGAGCATCTCTGGGTACACGAGCTTCAGGTCGTCCGCGTGCAAGACACGAGCCGAGTGACCATGCTGCAGTACTACGAGCGTGGCGAAGGCTGGGGCAACACCCGGTTCATGCGCCGGCTCGACGACACCACCTGGGTCCTTGAAGACGTCATATTTGCCGATTAGCGAGCCGCGTCTTCGGCGAAGCCTCTCTGCCGAACCGTCCCCAGACTGCACCAGACGAACGCGCTCTCGCCCCGCTGCGGTACCCTGCTGGGGAATGGGGGATTGAAGCCATGTTCATCGCTGCCCTACTGACCGCCTCTGCCGTCGCGCTCGCTGCCGGCGCGCCCGAGCCATCGACCAACACAGCGGCACCCTCCGATCGCGCCGACCACCTTCCGCTGCGCGCGAGCAGGGTCTCGATGTCGAGCAAGCAGCGCGGTGGCCAGAAAAAGGGAAAGAAGAAGGGAAAGAAGAAGGGAAAAAAGAACGGCGGCAAAAAAGGTCGCACCGCGTCCAACAACGAGCGATCCGGACGCTCCAGCGCTCCTTGGGGCAAGTCAGCCGTCGTGGTCGCCGGCGGTGTCGGCTACAACTACGGAATCCTTCGGGAGTCTCCCGAGACCGGAGCCGAGGGAAAGACTCGCAACGGCTCTTCTTCCTCGTCGTGCGTCGGAAACGACTGCACGGAGTCCGACACCAACACCAACGCCGCTTCCGGGTGGGGACCGCACGCCGAGGTGGCTCTGATCCTCCCCGGCCTCATCGGCCTGCCCAGCAACGTGGGTCCGCGGATCAGCTGGAGTCGCAATGCCCTCCAGCTCGATGGGCTCCAGCACAACCGACCGGTCGCGTCGCGGGATGGAGATCTCAACACGGCCTTCGTCTCCGACCGCGCCACCTATGACCTGGCACTCCAGCAGCTCGACCTGGGCTTTGTTCTCGCCACCAAGTTCTCCAAGCGCAACCCGCTCTTCCTGCTGTGCCACCTCGACGCCGGGTATGCCTGGGGCACGGTCGACACCACGCTGAAGTCCGCGCCCGGCCAGACCACCACGGGTGGTGTGCGCGGGGTCACCATTGGCTTCGACTTCGGCGTGGGACTGGCCATCGGCAAGCATGCCCACGTGGTGCTGAAGCCCTTCATCACCCCCAACTGGATCAGCCTCCGCCCCGACGACCCCGCCTCGTTCCCCTTCCTGGACGATCAGCGGGCGTACACCACTACGGTTCCGGCCAAGCTTGAGGTCATGGCGGCCTTCTGATCTGGATCCTTCGGGCCAGTCCGGGCCACCCGCCACCACAAAGCCGTTAGGCCCGCGGCGTCGACGCCCTCGCTCGACACCCTCACTTCGACCGGAGCCCCCGATGAACCTCATGTTGACTGCCACCTGCAACAGCGCCGACGACTTCTACACCAATGGCTACCTCGCCGTGAAGTCCGAGTTCGCCGAGTGGTGCGACCCTTCCCGCTGCGTCTTTGCCAAGGTGGATGACCAGACCGTCTTGGAGCTGTTCTTCGACGTGAACCCCCCCAAGCTCAAGGCCTGGCTCGGCAAGCCCTCCACCCAGGCGATCTTCAAGGCACACAACTTCGTGCCCACTCGCTACACCTTCGAGCCGCTGCAGATGGGCTGACGCACGACAGGCTTCTGCCGAGCACGCAGAAGCCTACGCCGAGCCCACGAGCAAGTATGTGGTCATCTCTCCCTTTCCTTTGATGACCACGCCTTGCCGGGGCTCGAAGACAAAAGCACCCTCCGTGGCCTCCACGAAGGCACGGGTGACCTGGATGCGGCCAGCCACCCCTGTGGACTCCATCCGAGAGGCCACATTGACCGTGTCGCCCCAGATGTCGTAGGCAAACTTGTGCTTGCCGATGATGCCGGCCGTGACCGACCCGCAGCTAATCCCCACCCGCAGGGACAGCGCGAGGCCACGCTCCGCATTGAACCGGTCCAAGATGTCGAAGAAGTCGCGTGCAAGGTGCACCATCGAAGTGGCATGGTCGGACCGTTGCGTGGGTACACCGCTGGCCACCATGTAGGCATCGCCGATGGCCTTGATCTTTTCGAGACCGCGCGCCGCGATGGCCTCATCAAAGGCCACAAACACACTGTTGAGCATCTCGACGGTCTGCGACGCCGACTGCTGCGACGCCAGAGCCGTGAAGCCCACAAGGTCGCAAAAGAGCACCGAGGCTTGGGGGATGTCGTCGGCAATGACGCCTGAATGGGCCTTGAGGCGCTCGGCCACCGAGGCCGGAAGAATGTTGAGCAGCAGCGACTCCGACTGGCTGTAGGAGCGCTGCAAGGCTTCGTGGGCACCCTCGAGCTTGCGATGGCTGATCCAAGAGATGGCGGTCACAAACAGCACGATACCGAGAATGGTGACCGCGCGGAGCCACGGCAGCACCGCCTCCTCGACCGCCACCTGCATCACCGGTACATGAACGCCGTCGCTCCACTCCATGAACACCACAACGCCAGACGCCAGCCCCGAGCACACCACCGACCATAGAAGGTCGCGTCGGTCGATGGAAATCACGCTGAAGAAGGGAATGATGAGCGCCCAGAGGTGCATTCCAGAGGATGCCGGTAGGAAGAGCAGTCCGAGTGAGGCGGTGTGCACCAGGGCGGCCACCATGAAGGCCACGCCCAGCGGACGGATGGGCACCCCTGGTCGCCGGCTGAGCACAACGACCGCCCCGTAGACGCTGGCGAAGAGGAACGTCTCGAGCCCGACCACGCGAAAGGACAGCGCAAAAAACGCGATGGCGTAGCCCAACGAAATGAGCGTGCCCGCCAAAGCGATCGAGGAAATGACCTCTCGCTGGGTCTTCTGCCCCACGCTCCGAGCGACGAAGTCGTCGTAGGAGACGCCGGTTGGATCGCCCTCATTCATCACGGAACCTCTGTCATCCGTGGGTGTTCATGTGGAAACCACGCCACAGACGCCACTGCAGCGTATCCGATACCGCGGGTATCGGGCCAAGTCAGCGCCATGACACGCTCGCACAGCCCACATCAATGGCCACCAGAATTCGGGTATCCACTTACCCGATGGCCGTCAGAAATAGCGACCCCAGCCGGTGCTCACCCCGAGTCCCAGTGAGCCCCAGGCCACATCCACCCGCAGGGCGCTCTGTGGATTGGGCGGCAGCCGTACCGAGACACCCGCACCACCGCCGACCACCCATTGGCCGCCCCACGCCGCTTCGCTGAACATGGCTGCCTGTACCCGCCCGATGGGCCGAGTGCGCAGCTCCGCGACCGCCCCGCTCAAGACCGGGTTCCGCAGAGACTGCCACCCACCATGCCGGAGAACCACACCCCCACCCCAACCGGGCATTCGCCACAGCGGGCAATCCGACGAGGCATGGGTGGGGGCCACCGAGAGACGCCCCACCAACCGCTCCGACCGCGAGCGCATCACAACGTGTGCCGTGCCAGTGGCCAAGGTGTAGTCGCCGGTCACGCCGCGTACGTCCACGGAAGACGCCCAGCGGGCATGCTGGGTGCGCCCCCCCATCATCGCGCCGACAGCCCGCGTGACCGATGCACCAGGCGCATCGTCGAGCAGCAGCGCTGGCCCGAGCCAGACCGAGCTCGACGCGCGGCGCAGACCGGGCCCCGCTCCCACCGTGACCGTACGCCATGACCACCGCGAGGTCGCCGCGGCACCGCTGAGCGCCACCGAGCGGTACCGAGCGACCTGCGTCTGTCCGTGCCACCACACGCTTCCGGGGGAGTCGTAGGCCAGCTGGCCACGCACACTGCCCGCAGCGGTCGCGCCCACGGAAGCATGCAAGCGTCCGCCGCGGAGCCCCACATCAGGATGGGCGAACACGACCGCACCGCCCACGCCCAGTCCCGTCGCCCCAAACGGCGCCAGTCCGAGCGTCCAGGTTCCGGGGCCCGAGGAGGGTGGCCGCGGCTGCTCTGCTTCGTCTCCCAGCCACACTCGACGACGGTCGACTGCGGCCCGAAGGTCGGGATCTGGATCCGGGTCCAGCCGCGCTTCCATCGCGCTCCATCGACTCTGCACATCGAGGCCGGCATCCCCGAGACCCACCCGCGGCAAGAAAACAGCAACGTCTACCGCAGCGAGCGCGCACCAGGACTGCGCTTCCGGACACCGCGTTCGGTGCTCGTCGAGCCGTGGCCCGTGTGTGAGGAGCCCGGCCGTGCCTGAGACCTGCAACAGGCGGGCTTCGGCCATCATCCCCACCGCTGGATGCGTCGAAGCAGCGGCACGGAGCCAATGCTCCCGTGCGTCCCGCCGCGCCCCGTGCTGCCATGCATCATCGCCGGCATGCACCGCATCGAGTCCTGGAGGCGCGGCCCCCATGAGCACTCCCGCCAGACCGACGCGCAGGAGCATCCACGCCCCCCGGCCGATCGACAGACCGCCACGCCGATGCTGACCACTCACCGCTCAGCCATTCGGCGAATGCAGGGGCTCGCGCTGCCATGCCCCGGCAGAAAAGGTCCACAGCTCCAGCTCTTCGACACTCGACCCAAACGCCTCTGCGCCCGTCCACGTGATGACATACTTCGAGCCTCGGGCCGCATACCAGCGCTCATTGTCGAAGTCGCCATACATGGAGTCTCCTTCGATGATGGCGAGCTCCCGACTGCTGATGAACATGAGATCACCCACCGGTCCGTCCCACGCCCGTGGCTTTTCTTCGAATGCACTGATCAGCGCCACATTGGCCTTGTCGGTCGGAGTGAGCACGCTGTCGGAATAGGTCGGCACCACCGAGTACCAGGAGGTGGCCCCGAAGTGCTTCTGCAGGTCGGCCGACTGGAAGGCACGCCCATACCGAGCGTACACCTCGTTGCGCTTGATGCGCATCTCGGCCGGACTCCACAGCGCCACATCGGCAGGGGTGAGCGAGCGACCACTGGCGTAGATGCCGTTGTAGCCAGACAGTCCCGTGCGACTGGCCGAGCTCTCGTGGGCAGTGCTCCCACGCTCGGCCGCTTTCTTCTTCGCCTTCTGTGCCTTCTTTGCCGTCCGCTGATCGGGGTTCTGGGAAGCCTCCGACGCCGCTGGCTGCTTTGGCCCCGAAGCGGGATCGGAGCAAGCTGTTGAGCCTACGCTGAGCACCAGGGCAGTCACAGCAAAGGGAAACGCTTTCATTCTTTACTCCTGTACGCACGGCATGCACAGCAAGCATAAGCCGCGCCAGCAACCACCGATGCACAACAGCGCGCCCCGGTCGAGCGCCTCCATGCAGAACTCCGGTCTGCGCGGACCTTCTCCCGTCGAACACGTCCGGTGCGCCGTCGAGCCGCTCTTGCGCCCACCCAGTCACTGCGGGGGGCAAGCCACGTGCTGCCGCTCCACCAACGGATGCACCAGCCACACAGAATCGCGATAGCGACTGGCGCCACCCGGAGTCATCATGCTGGCCATCCGCGACGCCCTCGACCGCTGTCTGCACTACACACTGCCCGTTGCACCCGAGACCCTACCGCTGGCCTCCGCCGGCGCTCGTGTTCTCGCCGCAGACGTCCAAGCCCCGGTCGGTCTGCCCCCCTGGGACAACTCGGCGATGGACGGCTACGCGCTTGGAAGCGCTGGTGCTGACGAGAGCTCCTGCGATGCCCCTGAAGCGGGTGGGTTCACGGTGGGCCCCCTCCCGGTGGTCGAAATCATCCCCGCCGGCCATGCGCCAGCGCGTGTACTGCAGCCCGGAGAGGCCGCGCGCATCTTCACCGGCGCACCCGTGCCCAAGGGCGCAGTCTCAGTGGTGATGCAAGAGGAGACCGACCGCGGTGTAGAGCACGTCCGCTTGCGCGCCCACCCCCGCTTGGGCGCCAACATTCGACGCGCGGGTGAGGATGTGTCCAAGGGAGACATCGTCGCCAGGAAGGGGGAGGTGCTCACCGCAGCACGCATCGGCCTGCTCGCAGCACTCGGCCTCTCTGAGGTCACAGTGGCGCGCAAGCCGCGGGTGGCCATCGTGTCTACCGGCGATGAAGTGGTTCCCGCGGGCGTTCCCCTCGGCCCCGGTCAGATCTACAGCTCCAACACTGCCCAGCTGATGCGGCTCATTGAAGAATCGGGCGGCATCCCGGTGGACTGCGGTATCGCGCCGGACACTCTCGAAGGAGTGCGCGCCGCTTTCGTACGCGCGCTCGACTCCGACCTGATCGTGACCACCGGCGGGGTGAGCGTGGGAGACTTTGATGTGGTCCGCGACGCGATGGCTGACCTCGGTGCAGAAATGACCTTCTGGAAGGTCCGCATCAAGCCCGGTAAGCCTCTCGCACACGGCGTGATCGGAGGGGTTCCAAGCTTTGGGTTGCCCGGCAATCCGGTCTCATGCTTTGTGAACTTCCTGGCGTTCGTGCGCCCTGTGATCCGGGCATCACTGGGCGCCCTGAAGCCCCACCTACCCGTGTGGAACGCCATTCTCGACACCCCGCTGCGGAAGCGGGTGGGTCGAGCCGACTTTCAGCGGGTGCACATCTACTGGGGCGACGACCGCCAGCTGCACGCCACCAGCGCCGGACCCCAGGGGTCGCACGTGCTCTCCACCCTGTCTCGCGCCGAAGGGCTCGCACTGCTCGAGCCCGAGTCTCCGGGTGCCGCCGCCGGTGCACGGGTGCCGGTCATGCTCTTCGAGCCGGCCGAGCTCGCCACCGCACACCCTGGCTACGACTACTGAAGCGGGGCTGCGCCACCAAAATCACTTCAGGAGTGCCTGCCACGGTAGGGCCACGCAGCCCACACGGCCGGGGGCATCTCCCAGTGCGCCGAACAGAGCCAGGGCCGGGTCGCCGAGGTCGAGCATCGCACCGGGTGCGCGCTGCAGACCATCCACCACGGTGCGGGCACGGGCACGCACCGCTTCGATGGACTGGTGGAGCACTGCAGCGGTCATCACGCTCGCGCTGGCCAAGCACAGCGCGCATCCTCGGGTCTGGTGCGAGACGTCGACAATCCGTCCCGCCCTCACCTTCAAGTGGAGGGTGACCCGGTCCCCACACAGCGGGTTGTCGACCCGGTGCACCTCAGATGCATCGGCGAGAACCCCTGCATGCTGTGGAGACCGGGCATGCCCCAACAACGCGGGGCTGTAGAGGGTGGGCCGGTCAGACGACACCGAAGACCTCCGCCACCTCGCCCAGCGCAGCCTCCAGATGGTCGAGCTCAGCCTCGGTGTTCAAGAACGAAGCTGAGGCCCGCACCGACGCATCAAGCCCCAACAGGGTGTGCAGCGGGTCGGCGCAGTGCCGACCTGTCCGCACCGCGATGCCGTGCTGATCGAGAATGGTGCCCACATCATGGGCGTGCACACCGCGCACGTTGAAGCACGCAAGGGGAACGTCGGGCCGTCCGGGAAGCCGCTCGATGAAGTCCAGGCCATCCAGTATCGCGAGCAGTCGAGCACGCAGCTGAGTCTCCCGCGCCCGAATTGTCGACCACCCAACGGCATCGAGCCAGTCCAGTGCCGCGTGCAGGCCAAGCGCTGCCGCGATGGGCGGCGTCCCGGCCTCGAAGCGCGCCGGAGGCGGCCGGTAGGTCGTGCTGTCGAACGAGACCCGCTCGATCATGTCGCCGCCGCCCTGCCAGGGTGGCCAGGCGTGCAGCAGATCCGACCGCGCCCACAGCACACCGATGCCCGTTGGGCCGTAGACCTTGTGACCACTGAACGCCACAACATCGGCCCCGATGGCATGCACATCGAGCGGACCATGCGCGACGGCCTGGGCAGCATCCACCACCACGACCGCCCCCACATCACGAGCCGCCGCGGACAAGGTCTCGACAGGCGCACGCGAGCCCAGCACGTTGGACACCAGAGGCAGACCGAGCACCGCCAGCCCCCCGGCCCGGATCTGTCGGTGGGCCGCTTCCACATCGATGCTTCCCGCATCGTCCAGCCGCATGCACTCCACCCGCGCCCCACGCGGATGCGCCACAAGCTGCCAAGGCACGAGGTTCGCGTGGTGTTCTTGCTGTGTGAGCAGAATTCGAGACCGCGGTCGCAGCCGCGTGGCTGCGATGCCCTGCGCCGCGAGGTTCAGTGCCTCGGTGGTGCCCCGCGTAAACACGATCTCGGATGGCTCGGCCCCGAGAAACGTGGCCACGCGAGCCCGTGCGGCCTCGAAGGCCGCAGAGACCTCGGCGCTCACCGTGTGCACACCACGGTGCACGTTGGCGTTGAGCTCTGTGTTCGCTCGATACACAGCGTCGAGCACCGCCTGGGGTCGCTGGGCCGTTGCGGCGTAGTCCAGGTAGATGAGGGACTCGCCCCGAATCGAGCGGTGCAGGCCCGGAACCGCGCTGCGCAGCGCGGCGATGTCGAGACTCATGATCACTCCGGAGACACCGCACGCCGCGCCGCGAGGTCGTCGGGCGTGTCGATGTCCCGCAATATCCCAACATGCTCGATCGGGACGACCTCGACACGTGCTGGCTCGAGCTCCACGAGCGCCCGGGCCCCCACGTCGCCTGTGCACTGCCGCAACGCCGGGAGGTGCTCGGCCGAAAACAACACCGGGTTGCCGCGCCGCCCTTCAGCAAATGGCACCACGATGCTCGCGCTCGAGCGATGCCACGCATCCAAGAGCAGCCCCACATGCTCCGAGGAGACATCGGGCATGTCCGCGAGCGCCACAAGCACCGCATCCACGCCGCTCACGGCCGCGGCTCCAACCGCGAGGGAAGTCCCCATTCCCTCGGCAAAGCCAGGGTTGTGGGCAAAGCGACAGGGCAGCCCGCCCAACACCGCGCGCACATCGGCCGCGCCATGGCCTGTGACCACAACCACTGGGGACAGCCCCGCTTCCGTGAGTCGCTCCACGGTGCGCCGAACCATCGGGGTGCCGTCGATGGGCTCCAGCAGCTTGTGTCGTGCGCCCATCCGACTGGAGCACCCCGCCGCAAGCACCAAGGCCGCCACACTGTGCGTGCCATCGGGAGAGGGCGGTCGCGGCGCTGGGCCAGCCCCCGTGCTCTCCAGCATCAGCCCCCCCACCCCGAGCCGCTGGATGAAGTCTGCATCCACGGGAAGGTCTGCCAGCCGACGGCGAAGGACCCGATCGAAGCCCGACGGCTTCAGCGAGCGGGCGCAGCCAGGCACGCCGATCACGGTGCGGTCGCCATGTCGACCCATCACCATCAGGTTGCCCGGGTCCACCGGCATCCCCACATGCTCCACCACGCCTCCGATCGCACGAAGCGCAGCCGGAAACACATCCCGGGTGTCCACAATGGCTGACGCCCCAAGAAAGAGCACTGGGTCGTGCCCAGCGTCGAGACAAGCCCGCAGCGCCTCCGCAACAGAAGACTCGGTATGCGCACACTCCTCGACCCGGTCGAGCGTGCTTCCAAGAGCGCTGAGTCGCGTGCGCTGCACCTGCTCGGCACGCGTGAGCAAGGACTCCACCGCGCGTGGCTGGCGCGAGAGCACAAGCGCTGCACTGTGTGGCCGGAGGGGGGCCAGCGCCAGGAGCGGCTGGGGCTCGGCCGCGGCGGCTTCCACAGCCCGAAGCAGCCCATCGGCAACCGCAAACGGAATCACCTTTACCGTCGCGAGCAGCTCGCCCGGCTCCACCACCTTGTCCGGCGCGGCCGTACCCAGCGTGAGCTCCCAGCCGTGCTGATTGAGCGCATCCACCCGTGCACGGTCCACCCGGAACACGCCCCGCACCATGGCGTGCAGGTTGCAGCGACCCGTGAGCGACTTCGACAGGTGCAGACCCGGCCCGGCTGCAGCTCGTGCAATGCGGTCTGCAGCAGCATCTTCATCGATGTCGCCCGGCTCCAATCGGGCGGCGACCACCGACTCGAAGCCCGCCTCCCGCAGAGCCCCGATGCCCGCTTCGGTGAGCGGCACCCCCTTGCGCATGACGCGCCCCGGCAGCCGGTGGGTGTGGACCAGCACCGCACCCACCGCGGACTCATCGAGCGCAAGGG
>CAJWOS010000111.1 GCA_913044235.1 uncultured Pseudomonadota bacterium | reverse complement strand
GTCCAGCACCCGCCGAATCTCCCCTTGCCAGTCCGCCACCACGTCTTCATAGCGCAGCCAGATTACCGGAAGGCCCGGCAGCGCTCGCATCTGGGCGAACCCAGCACGAAGGGTAGCCGTGTAGAGAGCAACACACCCGGCAAGCTCGTCGAAGTGGGCAGTGATGGCATTGTGGGCGTAGCACTGCATCCAGTTCGAGAGCACCACGTCTCGCGGGTCACGGTGCACAAACACCACCGGCGACGAAGGGAAGAGCCGGTGGATCATCGCGAGCCGCATGGTGTGCATCGGCAACTTGTCGAGAGGACGAGCCAACCCGGCATCGGCTCCGTGCAGAGCATCCACCCGGCGATGGTACGTCGCACGCAACGCGGCCAGCTCCTGCGCACCCACATCGTCGAGCAAGCCGGGCCATCGCGGGCCAATGGCACTTGAGATCCGGTCGATGGGGTCTTCTTCGTCGAGCAGCGCCAGGCTCGGATGCGCGCCCAGCATCCGCCCCACCAGCGTGGTGCCCGAGCGATTGAAGCCCGCAAGGAAGACCGGCGCACGACCCGTGGTGTCTGGTCCTGCCGTTGCCCAGCGGGGCGTCGCACCAGACCAGATCGTGTGGAGGGCACGCAGTGCCGGCACGAGACCACCATCCACACGGTCAAAGTGAAAGCCTGGCGACTGGGCTCGCATCGTTGCATTCATGGCCGCAAACGCCTGTTGTGCGGCCGTGGAGTCGCCAACCATCTCTGCGACCCGGCCGCGCTCTTCCCAGACCGAAGGCCCGGACTGGGCCTCGGGAATCCGACCCAGCGCAACCTGTGCACGGACAGCATCCTGCCTGCGTCGTGCACATCGCGCCAAGACCAACAGCGCGACGGGCTGGTTCGGCTTGAGGGCAAGCGCACGCTCGGCAGCTTGATGCGCCTCCTCCAGATCATTGGCCTGCTCCGCCGCAACCGCCAGCCGCGCAAGCACCTGCGCATCGCTCGGTGCATGGATCGCAGCCGCTCGCCAGGCCGCAAGGGCCCGAGACCGCTCCAGGATCGACTCCGCGAGCTGGGCGACGGTCTGCCAGTGTTGCGGTGCGCGGTGCGCGGCAACTTCAAGTGCATCCACCGCAGCACGCACGTCGCCCGACTGGCGGCACGCCTCTGCCAGCAGGACATGGAGCCCCAGTTCCCTTGGATGCGCTGCCAGAGCCCCCTCCAGCTCGGTGCGGGCCACGGCTGGCTGCCCCGTCTGCAGCAGCGCCAGTGCCCGGAACCGTACGAGAACCATCGGCAGTGGCCCCGACAGTCGCGCAACCTCGAGCCGGTGCAGCGCATCCGCGGGCCGGCCCGCTGCGAGCAGGCTCCGGACCTGCGAAACGAGATGGGCACGGGTGGTCATCAGAGCTCCAGGCGCACAGCCGCTCGCGACCTAATCGACGGACGCCCCGCGTGACAGGACACCCGCTCGACCCGCAGGTTACGCAAAGCGGCCGGGAGCGCTCCCCGGTACCCCCTCTCGTGTTGTCGAGGGCCCATGACCACCTTGCCCGAGCTGGTTCAACAAGGACTCGCCGCCCACCAGGCCGGCGACCCGCAAGCCGCCCGTCGTGCCTATACGGCTGTGCTCCGTCTCCAGCCCCAGCATGTGGTCGTTCTGCATCTTTCCGGCTTGCTGGCACACCAGTGCGGCCAGCATGAAGACGCCCGAGCCCGGGTGGAGCAAGCACTTCGTCTGCGCCCTCGCGCTGCGCAGATCCACACCACACACGGCCGCATCCTCGAGGCGCTTGGCCAGCTCGATGCAGCCCGCACGGCACACGAGACCGCCGTACGGCTTCAGCCCGACCTCCTTGAGGCTCGCTTTCAGTGGGCCCGCCTCCTCTCACGGACTGGCGACACGGTGTCGGCACGTGCCCAGCTCGACCCACTGATCGCCCGCGCTCCCGACCACCTGGAGCTGCGTCAGGAGCGTGCCGCAATCGCACGCGAGCAAGGCGACCACGCCGTTGCCGACGCCGATCTCGCCCAGTGGGCCCGCCTCCGGCCGCTCGACCTCACGCCCGTCGTGACCGCGGGAATGCTTGCCTACGAACGGGGTGAAGATCGGCAAGCAATGGAATGGCTCCGGCAAGCCCGTGAGCGTCGGCTCAAACAGCCCGGTCGCCGCGACATCACGGTCTCGACCAAGCTCCAGCACGACCTGCAACAACTCCGATGGCTGCAGGACCGGGGCGAGCTTGACGGCCGCGATGCCGAGCTTGCCATTGAGGCCTACACGCTCGTCTACACCCAGCTGTATGGCGCACCGGACGCTCCAGCGATCGCACCCCGCGGACTCCAGCCGCTTTCGGAGCACCAAAAGAAAGCTCTGCAGCCGTGGTACCTGCAGCCGCATCATGTTCCCGAGTGCCCAGCCGAGCCCGACGGCGCGTTGAATCCCGCCCTCTCCCGCGACGCCATCCTCGCCGAGTGGACGACCCAGGCGCCCGGTCTCGCCGTGCTCGATGGACTGCTCAAGCCCAGTGTTCGACACCGACTGTGGACCTGGTGCCACAGCGCCACCATCTGGTCCGACTTCACCTACACGGGCGGCTATGTGGGCGCGACCATCGCCGATGGCTTCGTCAACCCGCTCCTGCTGCAGATTGCCCGAGAGCTTCGCGCACTGTTGCCCGAGCTATTTGCCAACGCCCCCCTGCGACAGGCCTGGGCCTACAAGTACGCGCCTCGGCTGCAGGGCATCAATCCACACGCCGACGCCGCCGCAGTCAACGTGAACTTCTGGCTGGCCCCGGATGAAGCCAACCTCGATCCCACCTCGGGCGGCCTCGTGGTCTACCTACGAGAGGCCCCGCTCGACTGGGACTTCGAGGCCTTCAACAACGACCCGGCGCGCCTCATGAAGCTCATCCACGACGAAAAAATCCCGCCCATCCGGGTGCCTCACCGCTGCAATCGCGCCGTGGTGTTCAACGCCGACCTGATCCACGCCACCGACACGCTCCACTTCCGGCCACGCTACGAAGACCGAAGAATCAACGTGACGATGCTCTTCGGTTCCCGAAGCTGAACCCGCCGTCGGCAACCCCCTGCCGCTCGAACCTGCACGCCGCCTCAGGACCCGGCACCAAACAGCCCGGCCTGCACCGGCTCCGCTGGCACCTGGTCCCATCGAAGGGGCCCGACGGGGGCCCCGCGCGCGGTGAGCAAGCGGTGGAACCGTCGAGCGGTCTCGGGAGAGAAGAAGTCATCGGGACAGTGCACGAAGAAGTACACCTCGATCCCCTCCTCCAGCCAGCGGTGCACCCGCTCCGCCCACTCGGCAAGATACCGGTCGTTGCGAGGCGGGTCAGGATGGCTGATGAAGCGCACCATCGCGCGGCCGGAGACCGGGTGCGCATGGAGGGGCAGCTCCGGCTTCTTCCGGGGATTGGCAGCCTGTGGGTCATCGCCGCCGCTATAGATGGGTCGGGTGTCGAGAACCACCCTGGACAAGCCCAGTCGAGACAGCAGCGTGTCGAGGCGCGCCCCGAGGTGCTCCGTGTACCAGTCTGGGTGTCGCACCTCCACCAGGAGCGGGTGCGCGACCCGCCGGCGCCAGGCATTGAGCAGGCGCGCAAGGTCGGGGCCGTCTGCCGGGCCGTATGCGGGGGGCAGCTGCAGAAAGAAGGGCCCGAGGCGCGGCCCCAGACCGGCATGCATATGTGCCGCAAAGTCCAGAGCAGCGGCGATCTGCGCTGCGAGCAACCCCTCGTGGCTGATGCTGCGGGGCAGCTTGGGACAGAACCGAAAGTGCTCTGGAGTCTGTCGAGCGCGTCGCTCCAGAGTGCTCGCCGAGGGCACACCGTAGAAGCTGTCGTTTCCTTCCACGCAGTCCATTCGCTCGGCATACCGGCGCAACATGTCGGCCTTCCGCACGGAGGTCGGCAGGAAGCTGCCGGCCCAGCGGTCGAAGCCCCACACTGCGAGGCCCAGGTGAAATAGGGTCATCAACCTTCTTCCGTGTCTGGCATTCGGGAGACGCTCCCCGGTCTACCCCTTCCCCGCAACAGGGTGGATGCCTCAGTCGACTGGCTTCTGTGGCACCTGCGGGGCATTGGGGTTTGGTGCCGACAGTCTCTGCAGGTTTGTCCTAAGCCCCCATCCCTCCCGCTCCCGGTGTTTCATGTCCACCCTTCCAAGAATTGTCGATGGCATCCACGAGATTGCTCACGAATACGACTGGTTTGTGGTGGACCAGTGGGGTGTGCTTCATGATGGATACACCGCACACCCCGGCGCCCACGACTGCCTGCGGGCGCTGCGGTCGATCGGCCCGGTCGCATTGATCTCCAACACCTCTCGCCGCGTGGACAGCGCCAGGGCGGTCCTCCGTCAGCTCGGCTTTTCCGACGATCTCTACGATGCATGCTTCACCGCAGGCGAGCTCGCGGCACGCTGGCTGGAGGCCCGGACCGTCGAGTCCGCGCAGCGACTCCGCGTCTTCAGCCTGCTCCGGCCCCCCGGCGTGGACAGCCTCCTACACACCGTCCAAGTAGACATTGTGCAAGACGTCGACTCGGCCGACGTGATCCTGGTGGAAGGAACCGATGGCGGTGCACGCACCCAGCACGACGCCACACTGCAGCGTGCCCAAGAGCGCCAGCTGCCACTGCTATGCGGCAATCCCGATGTTCGAAGCATCCAGCCGGATGGCTCCTTTCTGTGGTGCCCCGGCGCCTTTGCCGAGCAGTATGCCGCGCTGGGCGGTTCCGTGTTCCACTTCGGAAAGCCGCGTCCTGGAATCTATGAAGCGGCACGGACGGCAACCGGCGGCCGCTCCCGGGGACTGGCATTTGGAGACTCCCTGGAGCACGACGTGGCGGGAGCGAAATCGGCCGGCCTGGCGGCCGTGTTCGTGACTCGCGGCATCCACGGCCCGGATCTCGGTCTGCGTCCCGGACAGCGCCCTCGAGCACAGTCCATCGCGGCGATGGCCCAACAGTACGGAACCACAGTCGACTATGCCATCGCCACCTTCGCATGGCGCATCGAATCAGACGGGTAGACTCGGCCCCGCCGAGATAGTTCCCCGGTGTTTCACGCTCCTTGGGTGTTGGATGTCCCGCCACCGAATCAAAATGGCAGTCGGAATCTCCATGGTTCTGCTGTCTTGTGTGCCCGCAGACCTCGACACGGCCACGCCCGTCGGGGGGATGGCTGCGGCCGTGCAAGGTTCCAGGGTGGCCCTCGACTTGTCTGCCTACGAGCCGCCGCCCACCGCATCGGGTCCCCACACCACCCTGGTCGATGAGCTCCAAGAGGCCATCCTGCGGCCCCCGATGCAAGAATGGCCGATCGACTGGTCTGACGAGCGCAAGCGGCTCGCCGCGAAGTACTTCGAGTTCCACAAGGGCTGGGACATCGGCCCAGACCCCGACTACGACCGCCTCACCACTATGGATCCCCGGATGATCGTGGTGCACTGGACGGCGGGCGCGAGCGCTCGCTCGGCGTACCACACCTTCTACCAAGCGCGGCAGACCGGTCATCGCAACCGACGCGTCTGGAACGAAGTGAACCTCTCCGCGCACTTTATCGTTGATCGCGACGGTACGATCATTCGCTTGATGCCCGAGACCCGGATGGGCCGCCACACCATCGGCCTCAACCACCTCTCGATCGGCATCGAAAATGTGGGCGACGGCGAGCACTTTCCCCTGACCGAAGCCCAGCTCGAGGCCAACGCGATGCTCGTGCGCTGGCTGGCCTGGCGGTACCCGGTCACACACCTCATCGGCCACTACGAGTACCGCGACTTCGAGGCCCATCCATACTTCGAGGAGTCTGCACACTGGTTCCGAACCGGTCGCTGCGATCCCGGCCCCGACTTCATGGCCCGACTGCGCGCTCAGGTCGCGGAGCTGCACCTCGAAGGGTCCCCACACGCCGATGGCTGACCGACTTCAGATCCGCTCGCCCGAGCCCCGTCACGACCACCATGAGTCCCATCCCACCGGTCGGATCCTGGCCGCTGCGTTCGACCGCACCCGCAACGCCATCCTCCGTGTGGAAGACCGCACCGGGCTCGTGTTCCATCCCCTCGACGGGAGTCCCTCTACCGCGTGGCCACTCTTCACGCGCACCCCCGTGGCCCAGCTCGCGGTGCATCCTGATGGCAGCGTTTGGGTGGCCACCACCAAGGGACTGTACCGGGTCGTGGGCCCCGACCCGGACACGGTGCAGCGGATGGCCGATACCACGCTCTGCGTGGCGATCGACTCTGCGGGTCATATCGCCGCAGGCACGGGCCAGGGGGCGATCTGGCTCGGCAAGAATCCTTCGGGCATCCAAGCCTATGCAGCCCACAAAAGTCGCGTCGAAGCCGTCGACCGGCGAGGCCCCGTCATCTTCTCCGGCGGCACCGATGCACGGGTGGTCTGGGCCGATCTCGATGCCGACAAGGCAGTGGCATTCTCCGGGCATGTCTCCGAGGTCACCGCGGTCTGTCTCGATGCAACCGCCAGTCGTGCCTTTTCAGGCAGTAAAGACGGGTCCGTGAAGGCGTGGACCGGCATCGATGGACAGATGGCATGGTCTACACGGCTTCCCGGCGGAGGCCCCGTCCACCACCTCGTGGTGTGGAACGACCGCCTCCTCGCAACCGGCCGAGACCGCTCGATCTGGTCCCTCACCCTCGACAAGGGACAGCTGAGCGGGCCTTGGGTGGGACACAGCCGGCCCGTGGGTGGAATCTTTCCGGTGGGCCCGCAGACATTCTGGACTTGGGGTCGCGACCGCTCGCTGCGCCGGTTTGCACTCCCCGCACCCAGCGGAACCCCTCCGTTCTTCGGTCACAGCAACGGCGTTCGTGCCGTGCTGATCGAAGAAGACCATATGTGGACCGCCTCCCGGGACGGCTCCCTCCGTCAGTGGCAGGTTCCCCAGGGAATCCCTGCGGGGCCAGCACTCCAGCTTGCCGACATCGCCGCAGTTCAGGTGCTCGAGCGACACGGGGCCGACACGCTCTTTTTTGGCAGCACCGATGGCACCGTCGGCATCGTCGACACCAAAGGACGGGTCCTGCACCGGCAGAAGCTCCACGAAGGACCGGTCACCAGCCTGCTCCGCCTCCACGACTCGATGCTGGTCTCTGGTGGTGCCGACGGCATGCTCCGCAGCTGGGACGCGCGACGGCTCAATCCCCTTGCTGCACGCAGCGACCACACCAACCGCGTGCGGTGCCTCGCGGCTGTCGACGACCAGGTGGTGACCGGAAGCTACGACGGGACTCTGGCCTTGGTAGACCCCCTCGGCGGCCCCGTCCAGGCCCGGTTCGAAGGACACACGAAGCCAGTCGTGGGCGTGGCTTGGACTGGCGCCCACCTGGTCTCGGGCAGCCTCGACGGGACCGTGCGATGCTGGCGCCCCGACGGCACGCTCCTACACACTGTCGAAGCAGACGCAGACGGCATCGTGGGGGTCTGTCACACCCACGGAGCGTACGTGCTCGCCGTGGGCAAGTCCGGCCATGCCACGCTCTGGCGCACCCCGGACCTCCAGCAGGAGGGCCACATCAAGCTGCCCTTGCCGCTCGACGGACTGGGCTGTGCCACCACCACAACGGGCACGGTTTGGGTAGGTATCGGTGACCAACGAGGAGGCATCACGGTCCTCGAAGTCTTGCCGAGCGCTTCAACCAACGAATGACCACGCCAAACAGTTGCCGAAGACCCCCTCGGCGCCATAGTCGGCCTTCCCGGATGCCGACTCGAAGGAGGGCCCATGGGCCGCATGTTCGAAGCCCGAAAGCACACCATCTTCGCCCGCAACGCGCGCATCGCGAAGCAGTTCACCCGCGTGAGCCGTGAGATTGTGATTGCGGTGAAGGCAGGGGGCCCCGAGCCATCGAACAACCCCGCCCTCCGCCGCGCCATCCAAAACGGGCGTGCCGTGAGCATGCCCAAAGACAAGATCAAGGCAGCCATCGAGCGGGCTCTAGGTGGGCAGGGCGAGGACTATCGTGAGATCGTCTACGAAGGGTACGGTCCTTTTGGCATTCCCATGATGGTGGTCACCACCACCGACAACCCCACCCGCACCGTGGCCAATGTGCGGATGCACTTCAAGAAAAACGGCGGGAACCTCGGGAACTCAGGCAGCGTGGCCTTCATGTTCAACCGAATGGGGCTGATCCGCCTCAAGCCCGAAGGAGTCGACCGAGACGATCTCGAGCTCGAGATGATCGACTTTGGACTCGAAGACTTGGTCGATGGGGAAGACGACAACGGGAACCCGCTGCTGGTGCTGCGCTGTGCCTTCAACGACTTTGGTACGCTCCAAGGGGGTGTGGAAGCCCAGGGCATCGAGTCCGTTTCCACCGGCTCGGAGTTCGTGCCCACCACGTTCATGGACCTCGACGAAGAGCAAGAGGCACAGATGCTCAAGCTGGTCGATGCGCTTGAGAGCGACGACGACGTGCAGGAAGTCTTCCACAACGTGCGCTGAGTACCGATGCGCTCAGCGAGAGCGCCATCATACCCGCTGCACCTGAACCGGCTGGTTCGGCGCCATCTCAAGCCGCATGGTCTGCCCCACCGAAACGGGGCCATCGAGCACGGCGCGGGCCAGAGTGAACCGGCCCCCCATGGGACTCGCCACATCGAATCGATCCGCATCTTCCGGCACCACCACCACCACAAACAGCGTGGAGTCGTCCGGCATCGAAGGTGCAGTGCCACACTGCGAAAGACTCACGCGAGCCGCATCGCGCACAGGGTGGTCTTCCGGTGCGAGGGAAAGCGCGAACGAAAACATCCAGGCGGCATCCACGGCATCCCCTCGCCCACGCAGAGCCAGCGTGCCGAGGCCCTGCCAGGCTTGTGCAAGCGCAAGCGCGATGCCCGGGGGGGGCGTGCCGCGTCCGGCCAACCGCCGAGTGAGCTCCGCCCATGTGGTGTGGGCACCGGCGAGCTGTCCGGCCGCCGCCTGCGCAGAGGCCATCGAGAGCAGAGCCCGTACCGAGTGTGGGCCTTGCGGACCCTCCAGCTGTGCTGCCAGCTCGGCCACCTGGGAAAAGACAGCGACCGCTTCGTCTGCCTTCTGGCCAGCGTGGAGAGACTGTCCGAGCGCGAGCAGTGTGGTGATGCGTTCCCGGGTGCTCTCGAAGCGGGCGGAGATGTCGGCGCTGCGTCGAAGGGGCTCCACAGCATCCGCAGGACGCTCCTGTCGGGCCAGAATCACCCCCATACTGTGCAGATCGCGCGCCACTGCCGGGTGCACCGGCCCAAAGAACGCCTCATCGATTTGCAGCGCCTGCTGCACAAACCACAGCGCCTCACCCAGCTGGTTCGCTCGGTCCCGCCCCACAGCGGCCCGGTGCAGCGCGGTGGCCATCTCGGGCATCGCGCCCCCGTCGCGCGCGAGCTCCGCAGCGGCCGCATAGTGGTTCACCGCCGACTCGAAGGCCCCCTGTTGGAGGTGGTGATCGGCTTCCGCCATGATGCGGTCGTATCGAAGGCGACGGGCATCGGTGCTGGACTTCACGACAACTCCATGGGCTGCACGAGGCATACCCTGCGCATGCGCCTCCCGACAAGCCAGCGATGGGGGAATCCGGCCATGTCGTGCACCGTGCGACGCCCTCGCCGTACATTCGGTGGAGCCGCCGTCAACGGTCGCTTAGGATGCGGCGACAGGAGAGCGCCCCATGGCGGACTGGCGGATTGAGCGCGGCGGCAAGACCGTCGTTCAGACCGAGCAACAGCTTCGAGAAGCGCTGCGGAACGGCGCGCTCTCTGGAGCCGAGATGGTCCGCCCACCGGGCGCCACGGGCTGGATTCCCCTGCACACACTCGGCGTCTTCTCCGAAGAAGTCCCAGTCCGACGCGACTCCCGGCGAGCCGTTGATGAAAAGACCGCTCGGGGCTGGGTTGTACACCTGGCGGTCTTCGGAACCATGGTGGTTTACCTTGGACGGGGCTCCATTCCGACTTGGGCTGTGTTCTGGGGGCTGGGCGTGCTCGCACACACCCTGCGAGGACTCCCGGCCACACTGCGTGTGCTGGGGCGTCTGGGCACCGCTCGCTCGGCAAACACACCCGCTGCTTCTTCGTTCCCGGTGGCGGAACCCGCCCCTCCCCTGCCCCATGCACATCCCGCAGTCGAGTCCATCGTCGCCCAGGGGTTGCCTCCAGAGTCCGACTTCCTGACGCAGGTGCGAGAGGCGGTCGACGCGGTGCAAGGGGTCTGGACCCGCAGCGCCAGTGCCCTCGGTCCGCTGCCCGATCTCGACGGACTCAGCCGCGCTGCAGAGCGACTCGAAGCCCGCCACAACTCCCTCTCCGAGCTCCACATCCACGAAGACCGCACCGCGCTCGAAGCGGAGCTCGCCCATGCCTTGAGTCGACAGGAGGCTGCACCCGACGCCCTCACCGCAGGAATCTACGGCGACGAGGCAGCCGCCATCGCAGATCGGCTCACTGCCGTGGATGCCGCCGTGGCGGTTGCCGAACAGTTGGCCGCCCGCAAGCGCACCCTGCTGCACCAGCTTGCCGGCCTGCGGCTCTCCGCTGGCCAGACCGCAGCCACACATGATGGCCCCGAGCCCGCGAGAGTCGCCGAGACTCTGCTCGAAAAGACCCATGCACTGCGGGATGCTCTGCGCGCCTCCGCAGAGGTCGATGAAGCACTCGCTCGCGCCCGACAGGCTGCAGTCTCTCGACGGGCTCGCCCACTGTGAGCCCCTCTCTGAAACCCGGCAACCGAGTGGATCGGTATCGCGTAGAGCTCACACTCGGCGAAGGAGGTCTCGCCACCGTCTATCGCGTAAGACACGAGGTTCTCGGCACTGTCCACGCCCTCAAGGTCTTGCACGTGCACGGAGACCGAATTCGGGAGCGCCTGCTTGCAGAAGGTCGTGCGCAAGCCCAGCTGGCCCATCCCCACATCGCCAGCGTGACGGATGTGCTCGATGTGGGCGGGGCGCCGGCACTGCTGATGGAGTTCGTGGACGGCGGCACACTGGCCGATGTGGTGGCAGACGCACCGCTGCCCCTCGAGGCCACGCTTCGACTGTTCCGCGGTGTGGTCACAGGAGTGGTGGCGGCCCACGAGGCTGGGATTGTCCACCGCGACCTGAAGCCCGACAACATCTTGCTCGCCTTGCCCGATGATGACGCCTGGCACGATGCTGCCCCCGACTGGTCGCGCGTCACCCCAAAGGTCACCGACTTCGGTCTTGCCAAGGTGCTCGACCCGGTCGCGGGAAGCCCCGGCCAGCACACCGAAGCCGGTGTGGCCATGGGTACACCGGCGTTTATGGCTCCAGAACAGATCCGCGATGCCCGAACCGTCGACCACCGTGCCGACATCTTCTCCCTCGGAGCGGTGCTGCACGCCCTGCTCACCGGCCGTTCGCCCTTCGCCGGTGCCGATCGATTCGCCGTTCTGCAAAACGTGGCCACCGGCACCCGCCCTCCGGTCGAGTCCCTCCGCACGGATCTACCCAAAGCGCTGGTTCAGCTGCTCGACCGCTGCCTGCACGTCGACCCGACCATGCGGTTCGCCACCGCCACCACCTTGCTTGATGCCCTCGACCAGCTGCAGCCTGCTCGCATGCTCGAGTCACCGCCGACGGGCCCCCATGAGACGCCCAGCCACCCTGCTCGCGCGCCCTTGTCCGCAGACCGCCTCCCGCCTCCTTCACCCACCCCACCCTCTGCCATGGGGGGGCGCACCGCCACCGTGGCGGGACTTGTGGTGGACCCGTCCGGACGCGGCCACGTGGTCGAGTTGGTGGTCGTGCTCACGCCCGGTGGAAGCGGGGTTCGTACGAGCGGAGATGTAGACCGAGACGCCGACGTGGCAGCCCAGCTCGCGGTGGCCGTTGCTCTCGGACCCGACACCGACGCCTTCGGTGTCCGATGGGCGGCCCGAGGGGTCGGCTTCACCATCCATGGCACATCGCTCGGACTCGCCATCGCGGTGGCCACCCGCGCGGCCTTCATGGGTCGACCGGCGCCGAGCAACTGGGCGTTCACCGGCGGCATCGATCTCGACGGCCGTGTCGTTTCGGTCCATGGCGTGCCGGCAAAAGTCCGCGCCGCCCTGGCAGCCGGCCGCGTACACATCGCCGTCCCTCAGGTCGATCGCGCGGGGCTGTCTGCGGAGCCTGCCACCCTGCACGGGATCGCGCAGTTTGCCGAGCTCGCGGCGCAGCTCTTTCCATCCCGACGTAGGGCCGTGCCATGGCGGTGGGGCCTGCTCGCTCTACCGGCCGCGCTCGCGATCACCGATGCCACGAGCGTGTTCGATACTTGGATCCAACACCCGGTGCTGTCGGCCACCCGTGGTGTGGTGGAGATGGATGACGTCCGCCTGGTTCGCGTGCCCTACAGTCCCACGCTGCAAAAGCGACGGGCAGAATACCCCGACCTCCTGCGCAACCTGAGCCAGGGCGGAGCGACCGGTGTGTTCTTCGACATCGCCCTCAGCTCCGAGTCCCCCCACGACTCGGCCATCGCAAGCGCCATCGAGGAGGCCTCCGCGGCTGGAATGCCGGTCGGAATCCCTGTCCGACTGCAGCACGAGCAACCGGTCCTCCCAGGAAGCGTGGCCATCCGGGACGCCGCCACGCTCGGTATCGTCGAAGCGCGCCAAGATGCGGTCTTCCTTCAGGTGCGCTCCCTGCCCACTCGTCTCCAGGATCTGGAGGGCAACACCTGGTGGCATCTTGCCGTCTGGTCGGCCGCTGCCCATGTACACGCCCGCACACCGCCCTCTCTCGTGAAGCAGGAGCTGCGCGTGGGCCCGTTGCGCAACCCCACCTTTGCCGAGGAGCTGGTCTTGCCACCGCTCGGCCCCGTCGAGTCCATCGACATCGAAGACGTGTCCGAAGCGGCTGCCGCCGGCCGCTTCGACGGCAAGTCGGTGGTGGTAGGAGTGGTGGGCGCACCCAACGACAGCCACCGGCTGCCGTCCGGCGTTCGCTCCGGCGCAGAGATCGAGGCTGGCGCGGTGCAGGTACTGATCCGGCAGGCGGGCGTGGCGCGTCTCGCACCCGAATGGGACGCTCTCTTTGCCACCCTGCTCGGCATCGGAACCGTCTTGCTCGGGCAGCTCACCCGACCCCGGATCTGGGTGGCTGCCCTTGTTCCCGTTGCGGGAAGCGCCGTGTTTGTGGCCTTGGCTTCGGCGAATCAGGTCTTGGCCCCCGGCCCAGCGATTGTGGCAGTTTTGATGGCGCTTTTGGTGCTTCGTCGACCCCATCGGCGAGCCCCCGGAGGCGCTGCTTCCCCACACATCGCTCGGCAAAAGCAGTAACAATGCACACCACCCCCCCTTGAACCGAGACACCCCACCGGTTGGAGACTGCGCGTGCCCCGTTGCTGCACCCTCATCACCTTGATCTGCGCGCTGTACTGCAGCAGCGCAGCCGTGATGTGGCCCAGTCGCGCAGCAGCGGAGACTCCTCCCTCAACCCCCGTGTTCGTGGTGGAGGGCGTGGCCATTCCGGGATTCGGGGGCGAAATGTCGGCACTGCCCGACGGTCGCACCACCACGGCGGCTCGGGTCTTCAACGATGCATTTCCCGAAGGCGCTCCACTGGGCATCGGCACGGTCCTGGTGCCCGGCGACCGGATCCTGTGCACCCGCGCACGCGTCGTGATCCGTCGGGGCGACGATGAATACATCCACGTCCACGAAGGGGGAGAAGTGACCCTCACCGCCGAGCGCTCCATCGTGCAGTCCCTCGGCGAGGTCTACTACCGGGTCCGCGATGCGTTCCGCGTGGAGTACGGCTCCATCGAGACCACTGTGGAAGGCACCCGCTTCCTGGTGGTGGGTGGGGAGGCCGGAGACGCCACGGTCTCCGTCGACGAAGGAATCGTCACCGTTCGGACTCCTGCAGGGGCACAGGCTGTCGCCGCAGGCCAGACCCTCCTCGCCACGCCCACGGCGGCCCCCCCGGTGCCGTCCAAGTGGTCCTCCCGCGCCCAAGGCCAGGCCCTCTCCAAGACCGTGGGCATGGGTCGTCCCCGTGTGCTGCTCGGTGCGCTGGCTCAGGGGTCCCTCACCGGCTCGAGCGCCGACACACTCTCGAGTGTGGGGGCCTTGCAGGTGCGTCCCCTCGCCTCGATCCGGGTGGCAGGGCCTGTGCGCGTGCTGCTGGAGCCAGGAGTGGCGGTCGGTTCCCATACCCTGCAAGTGCCGGTCAATGCCGGCATGGAGCTGATGGTCGCCCGGTTTGCCTTCGGGGCAACGGCCGCCGTCACACGCGAGCGCCGTACTGCCGACTGCGGTGCCGAGCAGGAGCTGCTGCACCTGAGCGGTGCTGGACATGCCCGAGCAGCCCTCCCCCTCGGTCGCCACCTGCAGCTCCTCGGTGCAGCGCGTGTTGGTCGGTCCACGGTCTGGAGCGGTGAGCTCGGGGCGGGGGTCGGATGGGTATTTTGATGCGCGCGTTGGGATTTCTGGTGCTTGCCACCTCGACCGGCTGCACCCTCGTGTTGTCGGAGACCCCCTGCGATACCGTGGCGCCTCCGGGCGCATCTGACCCCAGCGACACAGCAGTCGACAGCGGCCCCGCAGGCGACACCAACGACACGGGCGACACCGGCGCGCCTCTCTCCCGCACCGCGCAAGCGCTCGTTGCCGGTGGACACCACACCTGCGCCGTCGACCTTTCTGGAGCCGTCGACTGCTGGGGACTCGACGGGGAGAGTGAGACCACGGCCGCACCGGCCGCACTGATCGATCCAACCCACCTGAGCGCTGGCTACCGCTTCACCTGCGCTCTGGCTGGTGCAGATCCATCCACTCCAACCTGCTGGGGAGACGAAAGCAGCGGACAGTCCTCTCCCACAGGCAACTTCCTCGGTCCGCTGGCCGCAGGGGGGGCACATGCCTGCGCCCTGGCCGAGACGGGCGGCGTGGCCTGTTGGGGACGCGACATCGAAGGACAGACCAGACCGCCCGAGGTTGTGCGCGCGTCTGAATCTCTGCATCTGCTCGCCTCGGGCTGGCTCTTCTCCTGCGCCCAGAGCACAGCCGACAGCGCGCCCGTGTGCTGGGGCTACGACGACTCAGGCCAGGTTTCCACAGTGCCCGCAGGCCCACTCGATGCGATGGCACTCGGTCAGGGCTTCGGCGTCGGGATCGACCGCACCACCGGCCAGTCCGTGTGCTGGGGTCACAGCGACATCTGCGCTCGCGTTCTTTCTGAGGGCGATGAGCCTTGGGCACAGGTCGTGGCCGGGCTCGACTTCGCCTGCAATCGGTCGGAGACTGGACAAGTGACCTGCTGGGGAACCAATGCCAACGGCGTATTGACCGATGTTCCCGCTACGCCATTTCGCAGCATCACCGCCGGACCCGGCGGGCGACACGTCTGTGGCATCCTCGACGACGGAACCGATCAAGTCACCTGCTGGGGTCTCGACGCATCCGGCCAGGCCACGCCCTGAAGCCGCCTTCCCGGTCCCGGGAAGAACCTCAGGCGTACCAGCCCATCGGAAGTGCTCCTTCATCGGCCGGTGAGCCCGACATCAGCCGGGTGTGTACTTCGCCGGGCAGTGGGAACCACCGAAGCTTTTCATAGCGCTCGTTGAGCTGCACCAGCTGCGGCGTGCTCGCAGATGGCGTGGACAAAAGAATGTCCCGTCCTTCCTGGAGATGCTCTGTCAGGATGTCTTCAGACTCGGTGACCACCCGACGCGAAAAGCGCAGCCGCCCAGCACGGTATTGCACATCGGTGAGGCGTCGCACCGGCGGCGCTTGCCAGTTCTTGTGGCGCCAGGTCCCCGACGCCGGGTCGAGCCGGTACTGCGGCAGGAGCCTCCAGCCATGTTCCGCCACAAGCTCCACGGCATCGAGCAGGTAGT
>CAJWOS010000110.1 GCA_913044235.1 uncultured Pseudomonadota bacterium | reverse complement strand
GGGGCGGAGGAGGGCCTCCGCCAGGAGGAGGGCCACCGGGACCCGCGCCGGGAGGAGGGCCGCCAGGCCCGGCTTTGTGATTTTTGCCTCCGCCTCCGCCTCCGCCGACCAGCTCACGGTGCAGATGGGGCCGACTCACCAGCACTCGACATCGCTCGGCGAGTGCTCGCTCGTCGATCTTCTTGCAGTAGGTGAATGACGACGGGTCGACTTCCCGTGTGATGGTGAGCCAGATGAAGTCTCGCACCTGAGCATCGCCAACCTGCTTTTCGATGACAGCAACGGCCTCCTCGGGACTGGTTGCCGTACGAAAGAGTGCCGGAGCGTGGGTCGCCCAGCACTCGTCGCGCGCACTTCCTGCGGCCATGGATCGACAGTCTTCAGGCCCCGCAGGCCCAGTCGAACAAGCGGTTGCGCCCGCGAGGCCGACCGCCAGTCCGAGCGTTGGCCAGAAGAACGCGAGCGCTGAGGTAGCGGGACGAGGAGGCATGCGGACTTCCTGGTGGATGCGGGGTGGGGAAGGGGGATCCCTGGATGAGTCGAGCCGCTTCGGCCCGCTTCGATGTGAGACAATACCGGAAGCCGGGCCACACACGCATCCAGTCGTGGTAGGCATGGACGACGCGTCGACCACTCGGGAGGAACGGTGCTCAGTTCGCTGCTCACAGCTTTTCAGGGGCCTGGAGCCGGCTTCATGTATGCACTCACCGCGGTGATGGCATTTGGCCTTGCTGTGCTCCTGGAGCGCACCTGGCTGCTCCTGTTGCGCTGGTCTGTTGACGAAGATGCTGTCCTGGAGACGCTGTCCAGCGATCCAGAGGCATCGCTGGGCCCACTGGGCAACCATCCGACCGGCCGAATTGTTCGGGCGGGGCTCGACGCGCCTGGCGATGCCGTGTGGGATGCGATGGGCGCGGCCGCGGCACGGGTGCAGGTGGATGTCTCGCAGCGTGTGCCGTATCTCGCCACAGTGGGCAACATCGCCACCATGCTGGGATTGCTCGGTACGGTCTACGGCTTGATTGTGGCCTTCCAGGGGCTGGGTGACGCCAGCGCTGTGGAGCGCGCGACCCGACTGTCTGATGGAATCGCCACTGCGATGGCCACCACTGCCTACGGCCTCCTGGTGGGGATTCCAGCTCTTGCTGCCCATGCTTTTCTCGACGGACGGGTACAGCAGCTGCTCGCGTTCAGTGAAGCTGCGGCCTCGGCGGTGGCGGTGCATCGGGTCCGGTCCGGCGCGGACGACTGAGCCGTGCGTAGGCTCTTCCAGCAGCGCTCTGCTCCGCCAGACACCCGTCCTGCGATCCTGTCGGTCGTGTCACTGATGGTGATCCTCTTGCCGATGTTGTTGATGACCACATCATCGAGGAGGCTGACCGGTCTCCCGCTTGCTGTCGCCGCACCGGGCGATGCGCTGCCACCGCTACCTCCTGGTCCGGTGGAGCGACTGGTGGTCACCACGGCCGAGACAGGGTTCCGCGTGGAGGCCGATGTTCGAAACACCGACGTCCGCTCCTCGACGGGTGATGTGGAGCGGCGAGCGCTCGCGGCCGATGATCTTCGCTCGCTGCAGGATGTTCTCGCCAACCTCAAGGCGCTTGACCCCGGACGAAAGCGCATCACCCTGGTGCCCGGTCCCACCACCACCACCCAGCAGGTCGTGGCCTGGATGGACGCCGTCAAGATTGGTCCACGCGGCGAGCTCTTTCCGGAGGTTGTGTTGCAGTCTCTGGCGGGAGCACCCCCGTGAGACGACGCCTCTTTCAGACCGACGCTTCCTCATCGAACGCTGGACTCTCCACGGGAGCGCTGGCGCCGATGGTCGATCTCTTCACGTTGCTGATTGTGGCGGTTCTTCGCACCTGGAGTGCCGAGCCACCGGCCGAGACCCCCGAGGGCGACCTCTCTCTTCCCATTTCGCGGTCGGAGGCGGCTGCGGCACGGGGGGTCACGGTGGATGTGGGACTGGATGGTCTCTATGTGGATGGCTGGCGCGCCGGCTCTGCATCGTATTGGGCCACCGCCGAAGGCGCGCTCGTGACCGACTTATATGGGCCGCTGCAACAGAGGGTGGGGCAGAAGACCGTGGTGATTCGTGCCCACGCGGAGGCGCCCTGGCAGCTGGTGGGGAAAGTGCTCCTCACTGCCCAACAGGCTGGTTTCGACGAAGTCACGGTCGTGGCGGAGAGTGCTGCCAGCCTCTGAGGGCCGGTGGCGACTCCAGCACGATCTGGAACTCCGCGTTGAGCGTGAGTCCGATCAGCCTGTCGATGGTGGTGAGCTCCGTGTCCCACCAGACGACCGAGCTGTCGGTCAGCGACGACGCCAGCTCGGTGATGGAAATCTGTCCGTTTGCGGCCGGTTCGGAGGCGATGGGCTCGGTGTCATCGCGGTCGCGATGGGTCGCAAACGCGTCGAGTTGAGCGCCGCCCGAGCGGTCCTCGGAAAAATGCTGAGTGGTCCTGGCCTCCCCGCTGGGAGCGCTTCAGACCGCCTCTTCGAGTCCACTGGCGCCGCAGTCGTGCTCGGTGACCTCCCACGTGCCTTCGAACGTAGAGAGCCGAGCATCGGTGACATCGAGCATGCCGGCGCCCGCGAAGGTGACCGTGCAGTCGAACAGGCCGTAGCTCTCGAGCACGTCCACCAATGTCTCGTCGCAATCGAAGCCCAGGGTGTAGGTCACGTCGGTGTCGGTGCCGGTGTCTGCGTCCCCGCTCGGCGGCCCATCGCAGTCCGGTGCGCTCCAGCATCCGTTGTCGTCGCAGTCGAACCACCCGTCGGCATCGTTGTCGGCGCCGTCGGTCCACTCACCAGGTGGTTCCCCCTCTTCGCGTAGGGTCCGTTTGGTGCTGCTTTCCGAGTCTCCTCTGCATCCACAGCCGAGTAGAGCGGCGACCGTGAGCCTTGCTGAGAATCGGACGATGGTCATGAAGCCTCCTGCGTAGGGTGGCTTGTCCGCCGGTTCCGCTTCTGGGGACGCTGCCGAGGCACACGTCGGCGCTTGGAAGGCGTGCCGCTCGTGCAGCAAAGCCATGGTCGGCCCCCCGAAACCGCGACCGGGTTGCACCCGCAACGTTATGCAGCGCCGCGCAAAATGTGTGGAGGTTTGATGTCTGTCTCACCGTCTGTCGAGTCGCTCCGTGGGGCGGCCGTGGATGCCGTCGTCGCGGCCAGCCGGGTCTGTCGTGAAGTTCAGGCGCGCCTTGTCGAGGGCGCTTCGCTGCAAAAGGGCGACAAGAGCCCGGTGACCGTCGCGGACTTCGCGGCGCAGGCGATCGTGAGCCACCTGCTCGCGGAGGTCGCTCCTGGGGTGCCCATGGTCGGCGAAGAGGATGCAGCCGCTCTGCGCGAGCCGGGCAACGAAGCGCTCCGGTCCAAGGTGGTCGCGTCGGTTCAGGCGGTGCTGCCCACGCTGTCGGCCGAAGGCGTGCTCGCGGCCATCGACCGTGGCACCTATGGCGGTGGCCCCAACGGTCGGCACTGGGTGCTCGACCCCATCGATGGAACCAAGGGCTTTCTGCGGCTCGACCAGTATGCAGTTGCACTTGCACTGATTGAAGACGGCGCCGTGGTTCTCGGCGTGCTCGGTTGTCCGAACCTGCCGATCGACGTAGACGACGAGGCGGCGGGTCGGGGGTGCATCTTTGTGGCGATCAAGGGTGGTCCGGCCGTCCAGCGTGGTGTCGACGACCCGACGGAGCATCCCATCTCGGTCGACCCGGTGGCTGACCCCGCCGAAGCGCGGTTCTGTGAGTCAGTGGAGAAGGCGCACACGAGCCAGTCGGACTCGGCGATGGTCGCACAGCGGCTCGGGATTCAGCATCCGCCCTATCGAATCGACAGCCAGTGCAAGTATGCGGCAGTCGCGCGCGGCGACGCGGCGGTCTACTTGAGGCTCCCCACGCGCCCCGGCTATGTGGAAAAGACCTGGGATCACGCTGCAGGCGTTGCGGTGATTGAAGCCGCCGGTGGCACCGTCACCGACTGTCGCGGTGCGCCGCTCGACTTCTCCATTGGGCGTACCTTGGAGAAGAACAAGGGCGTCATCGTCACCAACGGTCGCTTCCACGAACAGGTGGTCGCCGCAGTGCGGGCACAGATGGGTCTGTGACTCTGCGTGCCGATGGGTGAGGGAAGGGCTGGGCGCAGCCCCCTGGCTCAGACCTCAAACACTTCGAGTCCTTCCGGCCCATCTGCGAGCTGGGCACTCGTCACGCTGCCTCGTCCATTGATGTGGCCGATCACATCGGCGAGCAGTGACGAAATCGGGAACGGAACGAACCAGTTCGGGGCGTTCGGATGGTGCACGCTCGTGGAGCCCACGACCCGAAAGCGCCATCCTTCGCGCTCGGCGCGGTCGGCCATCTGTTGCAGGCGCTCCATGGCCGGCCCTGAGAAGACGGGATGGGCACAGGCGATGGTCACATCGCCCGCCCCTCGGCGCTTGAGCTCATCGACTGCGGCCGTGACCGAACCGGCGGTGTCTACGATATCGTCCACGAGGAGTATGTCGCATCCATCCACTTCGCCGATGAGCGTGGACCGCTT
Organism: uncultured Pseudomonadota bacterium; assembly: GCA_913044235.1. Lineage (GTDB taxonomy): Bacteria > Myxococcota_A > UBA796 > UBA796 > UBA2385 > CAJWOS01. Next base: position 11,334 of record CAJWOS010000110.1, on the reverse strand, counting down.
CACGGTGTTGACGGTGGCATAGTCGCGTTCTTTCGAGAGGCCGACCAAATGGGCCGACAGCTCTGCGGCATACATACGGGCTCGCTCCATCCCACCCACATCGGGCGAGGCGACGGTGTCTCCCTGGAGGCCGCGGCTCCGGATGAAATCTGCGAGCCGGTGGTACAAGTGCACGTTTTCGAGTCGGCACCGGATGGGATTGAACATCCCGGCGATGGCCTCGTTGTGGATGTCGACGGTCACCACTCGATGCGCCCCGGCCTCTTGCAGCATGCGGGCGAACAGGCCGGCCGAGATGCCTTCCCGAACCCGGCCCTTCCGCTTGTCTTGGCGGGCGCCGGGGAAGTACGGCACCACCGCCGTGACCCACTCCGCATCGGAGAGAGCAGCGGCTTCGATTGCATGAAGCAGCATCACGAAGCGATCGTAGGTGGAGTGGCTGTCGTGGGGAACGACCGGCGACTGGAACACATACAGGTCCGTGCCGCGCACATTTTGTTCGATGATGAACTTGCCTTCCCCACAGGAGAACCAGACATCGCGGCTCTCGACGAGTGGTGCACCCAAGTGGCTGGCCACGGCTTGCGCCATCTTCTTGCCGCCATCGCAGGCCATGATGTGGATGGGGGCACGGGAAGGCGTCTGGGCCATGGCGTCATCTCCTGATGGCAGGATTCTGCCAGTGCGGGGGTGTGCATGCGACCGGTACGCCGAACCGTCGCGAGATTGTAGGATTCCCCATCAGCGTTGGAGAGTCCAGATCGCAGAGTGCATCTGGACGGTTCGACGGCCGATCGCGATGGAGGTCGCCGTGCGCGATATCGACCTGACGCAGGTAAACCTGAACCTGTTGGTCTATCTGGACACCTTGCTCACCGAGAAGAGTGTGACCCGAGCGGCGCACCGTCTGGGCATCACCCAGTCCGCGATGAGCCACAACCTGCGCCAGCTTCGAGATATTTTTGGCGACCCGCTCTTGGTTCGTGGAAAGGGCGGGATGCAGCCCACCCCTCGTGCGGAGCAGCTGGTACTCCCGCTGAGGAGTGGCCTCCAGTCGCTGCGCCGGACCCTCGAGGGCGAGTCGACGTTCGATGCTGCTGCGAGCACACGCCGCTTCGTCCTCGCCGCCGGGGACGCTGTGGCCATGCTGCTGCTCCCGCCGCTGATGGAGCGCCTGCAAGAGTCGGGTCCCAATGTGGATCTCGACGTGGTCCCGTTCGACGGACGTCGGTACGCCGGGCAGCTGGAGACCGGTGAGGTCGACGTCGCGATCTCGGCGTTTTTTCCCGATGCTCCGGCGGTCCGCATGCGCAAGCAGCGTCCGGCATCGTTTGTGTGTGTGGTGCGAGAGGGGCATCCTGCAGTGGGCGAGACCCTCGATCTCGCTACCTGGGCGCGGCTCCCGCACGTGTTGGTCAGCCCGCAGGGAACCGGTGGGCCCGGCATCGTCGATCGGGCCCTGGCAAAGCACGGACTCGAGCGCCGGGTGGCGGTGCGCATTCGCTACTTCCTGGCAGCACCACTGCTCGTGTCACGCACCGACCTTGTGCTCACCACCACGCGTGCGCTCGCGGAGATGTTTGCCGTCGACCTACCGGTGCGCCTGATACCACCACCGGTCGAGCTCCCCACCTTCAGCATTGGAACGGCTTGGCACGAGCGCGTGGCGAAGGATCCAGCCAATGTGTGGATTCGTCAGCAGGTGGCTGCGGCCTTGAAGGCGATCTGAGGCGCTCGGTCTGGCCAACCAACCCCGCGCTAGCCCATGGGCTCAGTGTCGGCGGCGACGGAGTCCCACCAGGGTGACGAACAGGAACGCGCCGAGAGCGGCCCGACCGCGGACGGCTCGTGCGGCAACGCCCCGGCTTCCACCGGTAGCACAGGTGCTGTCGTCGCAGCCAAGGCTGGTGTCGGCGGAGCACCCGAGGAGGGTCTCGAGGTCGAGCTCCACGCCGAGATCGCCACCGTCGCACCCCACACCGTCGAGCGAGCACCCGGCGAGCTCCACAGGCACCACAGCACTTGTGTCGATCGACACGAAGCCGCCATGCCAGCTCTGGTCGTCGTTGGGCAGCCATATGAGCGAGTCGATCTGCACCCCGAGGAGGTCGGGAAGGGCCAGGGATGGCAAGAGGTCTGCTGGGATCAGCGTGGTGAGAAGCGTGCCCACCAGTCCAGCGATGCCGTCACTGAAGCCGGGACCAATGAGCTCGTGGTAGGTCTCCGCAAAGTCGACGGCGGGGTCGTTGAGGACCAGCGCGGTTGTGAGGGTGTTTTCCTCGATGGTGACATCGAGTCCGATGTCCGCTTCGCCCTGCACCCGGAAGATGCGCGCCTGGCGGTGCTCGAACTCTGTGTAGAGATCGAGGGTGAGGTCGTCGGCGATGATGTGCAGTGGGGCTCCGTCGTCGTCGAACTCGCTGCGGAGCGGAGTGGGGGCCGAAAGCAGGAGCGTGACGGGCTGCGAATCTGGGAAGAGCGCCTCGAACTCTTCCCCCAATACACCGGCGAGAAGCCCGGTGCTGAGACCACTTGGGAGGACATCAGCAGCGAGCGCACCGGCATCCAGACACAGCGCGCCTGATGCCCAGACCGTGTAGAGGGCATGGTCGAGAAAGTCGGCACCGATGTACACGCCTGCGTCGTAGGGCAGGGAACTGTCGGGCGCGGTGCGGTCGAGCGTGGGCCACCCGACCTCAGCGAGCGCGGAGCCGGCGCTGCTGTCGACGCAGTCGCTGATGGTGCCTGGAACCAGCTCGGCGCCGAGACCCAGCAGCAGGCCTTGTTCGTCGAGCGTGAGCGCGGTGGGGTACAGGGCAACGTCGAGGGGGGTGCCCAGCAGGTCGACCGCACTCTCGATCTGAAGACTGTTGAGTGCTTCTTCGAGGGGTGCTTCTAGCGACGGGCCGAGAGCGTCGAGCTCGGGTGCCACCAATGATGCGATGAGACTGGAAAGCAGCTCGGGGTCCTGGCCAAGCATGGTGCCCACAGCGCTGGAAAAGGTGCAGTCAGACAGGGGATTTCCGACCGGGCTGATGTCGAAGACGGGGTCGGATACCGTGACGTCGAAGACACCACTGGTCTCGGTGATGTCCACGGCCATGGTGACGTTCATCGCCGTGGTGGGCAGCTGCAGGCCACAGGTCTCGTCGAGGTCGGTCAGGACCGTACAGTCCCCCACCACAGTGAGCGCTGACTCGGAGGAGTCCAAGGTGGCGAAGAGCGACACGGCGATGTCGCCATTGGTGGTGTCGATGCCGACTTGATCGACCGAGAGCACCACATCGAGCGGGTCGAGGCTCCAGTCGAGCGGCGTGGCATCACTCTCCGCGCAGGCGAGCTCTCCCGAGGACGCCTCGATGGCGATGGACTCGGGGACCACTTTCGACACGGCGTCGCCGAGCTGGCTGAAGCCGCCGGTCGTGATGTGTACAGCAACCGCTTCTTCGATGGGAGCGCCGACTGCAGCAGCGTGGGCGGAGGGCGCGAGCGCGAGCGCGAGCACAGGCAGAGGAGCGACGAGTGCGACTGCGATGCGCCCGACGCCCCAGCTGGACTCCGTGAGGGCCTGTTGGGGGAGCGGCTCGCCATGCGGGGGAATCATCCAGGGGCCTCCGGGTCTCCTTGAACACACGCGCCCGCATCATAGTCCGGCCTCAACAGAGTTGCGATGGGTACCATGGAACGGCACATCCGCTGCTCGCGGCCGATTCGACAGTCGCCAAGTTCCCGACTGCCCGGTACACTTCGGAGGGACGGCGCGTGGGTCTATGCACGACGGCGCGCTCCGTGGAATTGCGTCGGAGATCGAATGCCTGCACCTGCTCTTCATCGCTGCGTCGTCGGGCGCACTCGGTCTGCGCTCCTGGGCATCGGATTCGTGGCGGCGGGATGCAGCGGCGCCGGAACCGATGGCAAGAGTGGAAGCATCGGTGTGATTCTGGTGGAAGAAGAGGCGACGCCACCGGTCATGGAGCTGACGGTCGACGCCTCGGATGTCCTGGCAGGGGAGCCGGTGGGCTGGGGCCTCTCGCTCGTATACGAAGACGGCTCCGTAGAGCCCGTCAGCGGTAGCATCGAGAGCGACCTCGAGACCTTACACTTCGGCGCCGAGTCTGTGATGCTGCCGCGGGTAGCCGGCACCCACAACCTCACAGCGACCGCATGGGTGGATGGGGAGCTGCAGTCGCTCTCGGCATCGCTCACGGTGCGAGTCGCAGCCACCCTCGAAGTCGACCTGATCGTCTCGGACCAAGCCTTCGCAGCAGGGGCATCGGTCGAGTGGGCCATTGAGGCCCGTGACCAGTTCGGAAACCGTGTGGATACCGCGTCCATCGTCCCGGATCTGGGCGATGCTCCGCTCACGCTCAGCGGCGCTTCCATCGGTGGCACAGTACCGGGCACCTACACGGTCGATGCCATCGTCGAAGGGGTGATGGACGCCGAAGTGCTCGTGGTGGTTCCCGGTGCGCCGGCCGAGGTCGACTTGAGCTTGTCCGACACGAGCCTCGAAGTGTTTGAGACCACCTCAGCGGCCGTGGCCATCACCGACGAGTACGGCAACGCCGTTTCTGCGCCCTGGTCTCTTTCGGTCGTGGGCACAGACGTGACCTCCGACGACTACGCGATCTCCTGGAACAACGTCACCTTTTACGCAGAAGGTGCGTTCACGGTGCGCGTGGATGTGGACGGTACCTCTCTCTATGACGAGGTCGGTCCACTGCTGATCGACTCGACCGGTCCCGAGCTCGACCTCGACGAACCGGAGCGGGGCAGCTGGCACGATGGGCTGGAGGGCACGCTTAGCGGAACCGCCACCGATGCCTATTCGGGCGTGGGCTCTCTGACCGCCAATGGGGATGCCGTCACGCTGGCGTCCGACGGTTCCTTCGCCGTCGACCTTGACTACGACTATGGAACGAATGTGATCGAGACGGTGGCGGTCGACGGCGATGGAAACGTGTCCACCGATACCCGCGCGGTCCTCGCCGGTGCGTTCCTCGAGTGGGAAGAGCCCGTAGACGGCGGCTTCATGGTGTATCTCGCCGACGGCCCTGGGGGACTCGACACACTGGAAGACCTGGGCGAGGCGTTGGTGTCAGATTTTGATCTGGCCGCGCTGATCCCGAACCCGGTCTTCTCCGATGAAGAGCGCGACTGTGTGGACCTCGGCTTCCTCGGCACGTACTGCTTCACTTGGTACGCACTCGACTTGCGAGTGGACAACCCAAGCTTCGGTGCGGTGGAGCTCGACCTCAACGCGCAAGCCTCCGGGGCGCTGGTGGCCACGATGACGGTGGATGACGTGTCGCTTCGCTGGGTGGCCGATGCGACCGTGGCCGAAGTGGACTTTGGTGGAAACGGCGACATCACAGCCGACTCCATCGCTGTGGAAATGCAGTTCTTCCCCACGGTCGACAGCACCGGGGGGATCGACCTCGGCCTCGCAAGTGTGTCGGCGAACACGGTCGACTTCGACTTCGACTGGGACAGCTGGCTCTACGATGCACTGGACTTCTTCGGGCTTGATGGATCGATCTCCGGGCTGATTGAAGGCTTCCTGGAGCAGGCGCTCGAAGATGCCATGGAGAGCGAGGTTCCGCCCCTGTTGGCTGACGCTCTGCAGGACCTCGAGATCGCGTTTGATCTGGAGCTCGATGGGGTGACGTACATGATCGATGCGGTGCCCTTCGACCTCCTGGTCGACTATGACCGCTTGGTGCTGGACCTCGCCACCACGGTCGTGCCTGATACCTGGGTAAAGGCCGACGCAGGCCTCGGCAGCCTGTACCGCGACTACACCGTGAACCGCTGGCCCTCGACTGCGGGCACGCACTTGGGCATGAACCTCGATTTCCTCAACCAGTTTCTCCTGGCCACGTGGGGAGCGGGCCTCCTCGACATGGAGATGGATGCCGATGCGCTTGGGCTTGACGTGTCCGATCTCGACTTTCTGCTCCCTGGGCTCACCGAGCTGAACATCACCACGGAAGCCTTGCTGCCTCCGGTTGTGGTTCCCGATGGCGTGGACGCGATGCTCGACCTGCAGGTCGGCGATCTCCTGCTCACGCTCTACAACGGCGAGGCGCTGGCCGGAAACGAGATGATCCAGGTCTATGTGTCGGCCTTCATCGAGATGGACCTCGATGCCAATGCCGATGGCACCAGCCTGAATCCCATGCTGGGCGACATGGAGCTTTACTTCGATGTGGTCATTCCCGAGGCCAACACGGTGGGAGCCGCCGACACCGAAGCCCTCTTGGAGCTGCTGGTTCCACTTCTGCTGCCCACCCTCACCGATGCGCTCACCGAGATCCCGATTCCAGACATCCAGGGCTTCGGTCTCACAGGGGTCACCGTGGAGTCCATTGGGACTTTCGACGGAGTGGTGTCCATTGGCGGCGATCTGACGGCTCGATAGGGCGTCGAACGGAGCGAGCATGTCGGGTTGGTCTGAGCGACTGCGCGGGGCGCCGGACGCGGAGATAGAGCGGACGGTCGCGGCCCGTTCGATCGGGCGCATGGCAGCCGGCTCAGGGCTGTTTGCCGCCCACTTTGAGCATCGGCTGGAGCTGGAGCTTCCGGAGTGGTGGTGCGTCTCGGATGCCGACCTCGGGCAATACCCCTGGGAGCTGGAGCGGCCTTGGCGTGGTGGGGGCTTGCACGAGACCAAGTTTCGGAGCTTTCGGCTCGACCGTCGCGTCGCGAGCTTTCATCCGTCGCATGCGGCGAAGTGGGGAGCCCACGAACTGTGTCATGGACTGGTGGGGTTTGGCTGGAAGCCAGGAGCTTCGACATTGTGGCTTGCCACGGCTGCACGGCTCGCGGAGCTTGCGCCGGTGGCGCTGTGGTACTTCTTCGACGAGGCCGGACTGGCGCGCTGTCCGCGTCATGCAGGCCGGGGTGCGTTGTTCGGTCCTGCTTGCCCAGATTGTGAGCGTGAGGCGGAGCGACGACCGGGGCGCGACCAGGGGCCGGACGTGCATCGCTGGCGCCAACAGGGTGCGGTCTTCGTTGAGGCGGAGATCGATGCTGCATGGCAGACGCTCGAGCGGGGGGTCCTCGTCTCGAATCGGTACGGCACCATCGACCTCTGCACGGATGGACTCGCCTATGCCCGTGCCCACCGACCGGTGCTTGCCGACCCTATCTTTGCGTCCTGGGTCGAGCGGTTCTGCTCCACGGAGCGCGGTTGGCACGACGATCTGGACGGCCTGATTGCCCGGATTCGAGATGTGGTGGCAGCCATGTGTGGTGAGGGAGACGCGGAGTCCCTTGAGGGGCACCGGGGAACCTGGGCGGCGCAGGATCTTGCTTGGCGGATGCTGGCCTTGCGGGCCGAGACGGAGGGCGATGTCGCGGAGGCACTCGAGGCGATGGTGGACCGGCTTGCCGAGGCGGCGAACCACGCGTCGACAGACGACAGCATGTCCACGATCGCAGCAGTCCTGACCGCCTACGAAGCGCTGTATGCCGACGTGGTCTTGCCCCCACCTCAAGACCTGTTTGCCGTTGGGTATCCGCTCCCTGGCGGCTACGGGTCGTCGCACAGCCAACTGATTTCGGGGCTGATGCACACCTTGCCGGTCACCTGTGCTCGCCTGGCCCACCAGCTTGAACCCGTGGTGGAAGCATTTGCCGTAGCCGACCCCATGGTGCGCAGGGGCATCGGTGATCGCTTTGCGACTTGGGCGCAGCAACATCTGCCAGGTGCGGTAGCGGATCAAGCGGCGCTCGAAGCGGCAGTGGTGCATGTGGAAGCGCCCGACCCGTCGGCCTGGACCCTTCGCGGAGAGGCACATCCCCGCACCCGATGGCGGTGCGCTCGCCACATCCGGCCGGTTCAGCTTCACCACGATGTGGGAACCGAGCTCGACGATCCGGGTACGGGAGCGCCACTCGATGCACCTGCCCATGTGGCTGTTGTACGAGAACTCGATGGCACGCGCGAGCTGGTGGCGCTCGATGTGGCTGGGTTTGACCGGCTGCGGTCGGTGACCTCCACCACCGATGATCGCCCGCTCGATCCGGTCGGTCGAGCCCTGGCGGATGCCGGAATGTTGGAGCCGGCCGCATGGGCCGCTGCAACACCGCCATCCATCCAAGCGGAGTGGTCATGAGCGATGCGCCGATCCGGTCCGATGGCTCCTTGAGTGCAAGTGGGCGGGCGTTGCTGCATGCACGCCTCGTACAGGAACAGGGAGCGCTGCACGAACTGGTCTCGGATGCAGGTGGCCGCACCGGCACTGTGGACCTCGATCCAGGTCGCGAGGGCCGCGTTTCCCGAGTGGATGCACTGCAGCATCAGCAGATGGCCAAAGCAGGCCGCCGTCGCGCGGAGGCCCGTCTGGAACGAGTCGAGGCGGCCCTTGAGCGCCTGCTCGACGACCCGGAGATGTTTGGGTGGTGCCCTGACTGTGGTGAGCCGATTCCATGGCGACGACTCGACGCGGTTCCGGAGTCTGTGTTGTGCGTTCCGTGTCTGCAGCGGCGGCAGTCCCGACGCTGAGGGGGCTCAGCTCGCCAGCCTCGGACGCAGGGGGACCGCTCGATGGACTTGGTCGAGGGCCTGCTCCAGGGCGATGCCCATGGACTTGGCGTCCGGGTATCGATCGGCAGGATTCATCGACCGCGCGATGGCGCAGACCTCGGCCAGCTCGGGCGGCGGTCGATGTCGAGGATGGTGCACGCGGCCCGTTTCATGGCCAGCGCCGAACAAGATGCGGGCCAGCATCTCTCCCATGGCGAACACATCCGCCGTGGGGGCGAGCGCGGAGTGGTGTCCCCGCTCCTGTTCTGGTGGCATATAGCCGCGGGTTCCGGTGCGCCCGAGCCGCGTAGGGGGGTTGGCAAGGTCGACCGCGAGACCCCAATCCACCACCTGTGCGGGGCCGGCGAACGGCAGCATGATGTTTGCCAGCTTCAGGTCTCGGTGAATGATTCCGGTCGCGTGGGCTGCGTCTACGGCTGCCGCCACCTCAACCATTCTGCGCACCAGCTTGAGTAGGGTGTCCATTCCACCAGGGCCCCCAGGCCCAAGGCGTCTGTGGAAGCGAATGGTTTCGTCCATCAGGGAGGTTCCCTGGATGGCACGCATGGTGAAGAAGGGCCGGCCATCGGGAAGGACGTCCCGATCGAACACAGGAGGGATGCCGCTATGAAAGAGGTTGCCTGCGAGCAGCGACTCAAAGCGAACCCGCCGAATGGCGCGGGTGTCTTCGCGACGGTCACTGCGAACGATCTTCAGTGCGACTTCTCGCTTCATCCGGCGGTCGTAGACACGGCGCACATCGGCGCAGGCACCCATTCCAAACCTTCCGCGGTCTTCATACCGCGCCGTTTCCACTGCATCTCTGTCGACGATGGATGGCATCGTGGCTCCTCACGTTGGTGGTGGAAACGGAACGGTGGGCGCGTGGCAAGACCCCCCGCATCCGACTTCTTGTGGAGAGTGCGCCGCGGGCTCTCTCGGGTGCGTGCTTTTTGCCCAAAAAAAACCCGGCGTGATGTGCGCGGCCAGAGGGACCCGCTAGACCCGACGGGTGTGTCGAGATACCACCGTCTCACGGGTGCTTTGCACCGAAGGACAACCATGGAGCATGCGTTTTGGACCGAGGCTTGGGCGACCGGTCGGACCGGATTTCACTCGGAGTCTGTGCATCCGGCCCTCCATACGTTTGGTCACCGGCTCCTGCGTGAGGCTGGGGAGACGGTCTTTGTGCCGCTATGCGGCCAGACGCTCGACATGCCCTGGCTGGCATCCCATGGCCATCACGTGATTGGCGTAGAGTTCGTGAAGGATGCCGTAGAGGGGTTTTTTGTTGATCAGGGTCTGGTGCCAGAGCGCTCTTCGTTTGGAGCGCATGTGCGGTATTCGGCGGGGCGGATCGATCTGCTGCACGGTGATGTGTTCGAGGTGGCAAAGGGGGGGATGCCTCGACCGGTCACGGCGATCTGGGACCGGGCCGCGCTGGTTGCGCTGCCGCCTGCGCGTCGCTCTGCGTATGTCCAAGGCGTGATCCGACCGGTTGCGGCACCGGGAGCCACGATGTTGCTCAACGTATTCGAATACGATCGGAGCGAGATGGATGGTCCTCCCTTTGCGGTGCCGGCGTCTGAGGTACACTCCCTGTTTTCAGACTGTCGGGTGGAACTCTTGGAGTCCAAAAACGGTGTAAGTCGTGTGCACAGGCCGGATCGACCGGTCTCCCGCTTCGACATTCTCACCTGGCTGATCGAGCTACCGACCTGACGTACGCCCCCCCCCTTTTTCCACTGAGCATCGGTCACGAGATTACATGGGCTATCGAATCACAACTGTTTCGCGCCTGACCGGCATTCCTCGAAACACGCTCCTGGCGTGGGAGCGCCGATACAACCTCGTGGCCCCCAAGCGCCAGGAGAACGGCTACCGAGCCTACTCGGATGCGGACGTGGACTATCTCCGCACCATCAAGCAGCTCGTGGATTCTGGATACCGGATCAGCGAAGCCATCACCTTGGTCGAAGAGCGCACGCCCGGTGTGACCGGCAGCACCACGAGTGTGCCATCCAACCGGGACTTTGGCTCGCTGCGCACCACGCTCCTCGATGCGCTCCTCTCATTTGATCGAGCAGCTGCCGAAGCCTGTGTCCTTCCCGTGTCGATGTCCGGGCACGAGTTTTTGATGGACACGCTTTACCTGCCGCTGCTCCGAGAGATTGGAGATGGCTGGCATGAAGGCCGAATCACGATCTCCCAGGAGCATTTCGCGAGCGCGTTCATTCGCGAGCGCATGTTGGCCATGCTCGTCGCCGTGGGCTTCGGTCCTTCCGGTGGACGACGCACCTTGTGTGCGTGCATGTCTGGAGAACGCCACGATGGCGGACTGCTCAGCGTGGCGGTTCGGCTCACTCTGCGCGGACACCACGTGTCTTGGCTGGGGGCTGATGTGCCGGCAGCGGCGCTGGTCGATGCGGCCAACACGCAGCGAAGCGAGGTCGTGTGCGTCTCCGCGATCGTCGCCGGCAGCGATGTCGCGGCTTACGCCAGAGAGGTCCGGGCCGGGCTCCACTCGGGCTGCGTGCTCGTGATGGGAGGAGCGGCGGTGCGGACTTCCGAGTTACCTACGCTTGAGGGGGTCCGCTGGGCACGCTCGACAGAGGAACTCTGGTCCCACCTGAGCGGGTCTGGTCAATAATCGCGGCTGCGTACGCGTCGCAGAGTGCATCGGTGTAGAGTCCACGAATGGATGACTTTCCGCAGAGTATCGGACCGTTCGTTCCCGAGCGTTTGCTCGGTCGGGGTGCGATGGCCGCTGTGTATCTGTGTCGGTCCCCAACAGGGGAGCCATG
>CAJWOS010000109.1 GCA_913044235.1 uncultured Pseudomonadota bacterium | reverse complement strand
ACACCGACACCAACACCGACATCGCGACAGGAGACACCGCCGAAGGCACGTCTGAAACGATTGGTGGAATCCTTCCTCAAGCCGGCGATTGGTCGATTGTGACCAGTGGATGGAGCGTCGATGACTGCAACGCAGCGCAAAACCTTGAGGCGCAACGTCGATTCGTTTTGCGGATGCGGATGCCACCTCGTTTATGACCACCTACTTTGACTCCACTGGTCAGGTTGGGAACACCATCTTGTGCAGCCATGAAGCCGATGACACCTACATGTGCGAGGGCTTCATCAATGCGTTCTCCTACACCGATGTGGACGCGACGATTGGTATCACCGGTGGTGGGAGCCTCTTGATGACATCGGAGACGACGGCATCAGGAAGTGCAGACTTTGTGTTGGAGTGTTCTGGATCAGATTGTGGTCAGGTGGCGAGCTTCACCAACTCTGGCATGTTCCCATGCGGAACGACCTTCAACTGGACTGCTCAGGCCAACTGACCCCAGCACAGGCGCCGTTCGAGTGAGCGGTCGGCTTCCTCTGGGCTGATCGCACACACACATCACGCCAGGGCCCCACTTGCAGGGACTTCAGGGGGTCCCTTCTGCCATGCCCTGAAGCACCTGAACCACGCCGAATCCAAGGGGCATGATCGTGTAGGCCATCACGTGCAGGGTGGTGCCACCCACGGCGCCGAATCGCGCCTTCATGGGCTCAAGCTTTGAGAAGAGAGCACTCTCGGGGGCCACGAAGCGGGCCACACCAGTGAAGAGGCCGAAGGCGATGGCAAGAGCGCCGGTGACGATGGGTGCAGACATTTGGGACTCCAGGGACTTCGCGATGCGCTCGACGAGATGGTCGAACACTGACTGTCTATAGCGACAGCGACAGGCTCGGGTGGCATGCAACCGAGGTGCAGCAGAGCTGCAACAAGGCGCCCAAAAAAAGCGGCTGGTGCAGGTGCGGGGAGACCGGCCGTTTCAGCTACCGGCACTGTGGGCGAGCTGTGACGGGTACTCGGTGTACGCTGGGGTCGTCCTTGGAGCACGGAACCGGAAGGTTCATCCAGACTGGGTCTGGAACCGCTGTGCCGGACCATCGCGCGTAATCCGCCCGGTCATCGCTGCGTGGGATATGGCCGCGGCTCAGGAGTCCATTATGTCCGAACCATCTCCCGAAGTGATTGCTGCCTTCGAGACCGCGCTGCCTGAAGACGACAGAGTCGAGCAGAAGAAAATGTTCGGCTCGCCCTGTGCCTTCGTGCACCGGCAGATGTTCTTCGGCACCTTCGAAGCATCCATTGTGGCGCGGGTCGGGCCCGAGCGCGTCCTGGCGCTGGCGGAACAGCCGGGCATGCAGGTCTTCACCCTTGCGCCGGACAAACAGTGGGATGACTACGTGCAGATGGACCCCACCACCGACCCTGCCATGGTGGCCGAGCTGGCCACCGAGGCGCTCGCATGGGCCGCGGCTTTGCCGAAGAAGGTCAAGCGGCCGAAGAAGAAGCTCCGGAGACGCAGGCAGAAGGCCAGTCCTACGGGGTGATGCAGTCCGCAGGCGTCTCCAGGCTGATCCGACCGAGCCCACCGGCGCCGAGGTCCCGCAGGAGCACGTTGGCCGCGCGGTCGCGGTCAATCACGCCGCCCTTGCGGAGACAGCCACGCCGCCGACCGATGGCTTCGATCACCGCCATTTCCCCTTCGGGAAGCTCGGTCAGGCCGTAGTGGCGGAGGAGCCGTTCGGGGTAGCGCTCCACCAAGAAGTCGGCGGCGAACTGGCCGATCTCCTGGGCTTCGACCACCCGGTCTGAGATGGCGCCCGTGACGGCCAGTCGGTAGCCACAGACGGCGGGCGACAGCCGCGGCCACAAGAAGCCCGGGGTGTCCCAGAGCAGGAGGTGCTTGCCCACCTTGACCCGTTGTTGGTGTCTCGTGATAGCCGGCTTATTGCCGGTCTTTGCGACCGCCCGACCGGACAGCGCATTGATCAGCGTGGACTTGCCGACATTGGGGATGCCGAGAATCATGGCCCGGACCGGTCCGGCTCGCTTGGACGGCACGAGGGTCCGGACCCGCTGGAGCAAGCGCGCGTTCAGCTTGGGCTGGCCATGCTGGTATGCCATGGCCAGCACGCCCTCACGAGACTCGATCTGCGCCAGCCACTGCGGCGTGATGTCGGGGTCTGCGAGGTCTGCCTTGTTGAGGATCTGGATGCACGGACGCTCCCCGCGAAGATCTGCGACCAGCGGGTTCTCGCTGCTGTACGGAATGCGCGCGTCGAGGACTTCGATCACGAGATCGATCTTGGGCATGGCCTTGCGGATCTCACGCCGGGCGGTGTTCATGTGACCAGGGAACCAGTTGAGCACGACTCGCTCCAGCAGAATGCGACCCTCATCAGGGCGACGGTGGGTACGACAACCGGCGGCCTGCGTATCCCGGTCGGTCGCCGCCCGAACCTGACGACGCCCTCATCAGGCTCGGCAGTCATGACCGGGAGGTCTACTGCGCCGCCATTTGCAGCTCCACGAGGCGCAGGAGGTCGGCTGCAAACAGGTGCCCGCTGTAGGCTCCCGTCTCCGGTCCAGAACCGGCATGGGCCGCCGCGGCCAGGCGAAGCTTGGGCACGGTCGCCTGGGTGATCAGCCCATGGTAGACCGCCCCGGTGATGCCTTCGGCGCCATTGGATGCGAAGTGCAGTGCGCCGGAGTCGAACACCGCAAGGTCGCCGGTCTGCAACACGGCGATGGTCACCTCCGGGTCGCAGAGCAGCCGCGAGGCGCGCACCGTCAGCGGGCGATCGGTCGAGACGGTCGTCGAGTTGTGCTCAAGGTCCTCCTCGGTTCCGTCCTCGTCGGTACGTGCGTGCTCGGCGCGAAGGCGGGATGTGGCGTGATGGGCGGCCACGCCCAGGAGCTTGGTGCCCGATAGCGCATGGGCCATCTGCACCTGGGGACAGATGTCGGTGTGCGCGCAGGTGACCGATCCAGCCTCCCCGAGAAACAGGCGAGGCGTAGCTTCTCGCCAGATCAGGGTAGAGCCACACAAGCGGTCGAACGAGGCGCCGACCCCCACATCATGCGACCGCAGCGGGGGCGCGTAGCCGGTGGCTGTCGCGAGCACACCGAGGGCGACGGTGGCTGGCATCTCCACCGCATACAGCCGCGTGACCGGCGCGGCGGTGTCAAAGGTGATGCGAAGCGGCAGGCCCATGGCGCGCCGCTCATCGATCATGTCGAGCACTGCCTCGAAGCACGGTGCCTCTGGCCTGTGGGGTGTCAGATCCACGAATGGACTCGACAGGTGCGACATCATCATGCCCGGCATCACGCCGGCTCGGTGGGCTGCCTCACCAACGGTCACTTCCCCGGCGATGCAGCCCCACCCAACGGAGTCGGAGTCATGGTCCTCCCCACACGATACTGCCTGGTCGGTTGGCAGCCCGGGGCCGAGCCCAAGGCCCATCGGCTCGGTGGCCGCAAACACCACCTCCAAGGGGCCCGTTCCCAAGGCTGCGCGACACCCATCGTCGATGTCGGTGCCGAGCTGGGCCAGCTCCCCGTCGTAGAACTCACCAATCAGCCTGCCCTCGCCACCCCAGACCGAGGCGTGGTCGATGAACGGCTCCTGGTCCAAGGCCTGCCGAAGAAGACCGGCAAGACCGTGGGCGCGGGTCTCTCCGTGTGGTTCGTGGGCGGTCAGTCCCGCCAGGATGGCGGTGGCCCGTTCGAGCCCTGTGAGACCGAGCTTTGAGGTCGCATCGGGCAGCAGCAGGGGATGATCCAGGGGGGACCGGGCGAGCTCGGCCAGAAACCAGTCCGCGTCGAAGGCCACCGTGCCAGGCCCGGACAGGCGCCGCCGGACCAGACGGTCCATGATCGGGGCAGGCCAGTGCGGTGCGGCTGCGGCCACGGCGGATGGGTCTGTCGCTGTGTCGGGGCCCAGTGCGAGTGCGAAGACCGCGTCGGGGGAGGCCCATGTCACGCTGGTGGTGTGGCTCGCTCCGTCTTCATGGAGGTCCCAAGTGTCTCCCTGCGCGTGCGTCAAGGTGCCGCTCACAAATGGCGTGCTCGACGAGGTGCGAAACGCCACCTGATAGAGCTCGGCGCCGCTTGCGTCGACCACGTTCGCCAGCAGCCGGATGCGGAGTCCGGTGCCGACCTGCAGGGTGGGGCACGCCGCTAGGCGGTGTTCGGGGCTCGGGGTCACCGGTACCGACCGACAATACGCATCACAACATCCGCCAGTTCAGGGTCGGCACTCCAGGAGGCGCGAGGCATGCAGCGGGGCTGCCGACCACGGCGACGTAACACCCATGGTCGTGGCGTTGCCTCCGACCCAAGCGCGTCGACGGGTTCCCGCGGCGGGGAACGTTCGAAGGAGCTGGTCTCCACACTACCGATGGGGATGGTGAGTGGGGACGCGGCACCGTGCGGTGAGCTCTGCTTTCGAGATGGTCGTGCCACCGCCGCGCATGGCCTTGAGCATGGTCTCATGGCGGACCTTCGAACTGTAAAGGTCTGGAACCGCTGTGCCGCCACATCGCGCGGCCGCCGCTTGCGAAGGAGCGAGTGGAGGCTCTGCCGGATGGCCGGATGCGGCCTGCGCTGAAGCGGTCGTGGAGCGACGGCCTGCCCGGTCCTACTGCCCGCCGACCTTTCGTGCGGTCATCTCCAGCTTGAAGACGTCATGACTCTCGATGCGTTCATTGGGCCCGTCCGGGGTGGTGATCTGTACCGTTGTGTCCATTTCGAAGGTCTCATGACCTTCGACCACGAGCGATGTGAGTGAGGTGCGGAGTGTTCCGTGGCTCCGCAGCTTGCTGTACTCAATGTGCATGTCGAGCTCCGACATCATCTGCTGAATGTCGACGTCCATGTCGTCGAGGAACAGCTTTGCGGTGTCGTCCATCATCTCCGTGATGTCGTCGATGGCCGCTTGTGTGGGGTCGTCGAACAGCTCCATCTCGGTGTTCACATCCACCGTGATCCAGTCCCCAGTTCGCTCGGTGAGGGTGTAGACAGTCAGGCTCTCCGCCGTCATTGGGCCAGCGCATGAACCAGAGGCTGGCGTGGCCCTGTTCCCGCATCCAGCAGGACGATCTCCACAGCACCGGGTGGTGCAGCCTCCGTGGCGACGCGGTCCTCCGAGTCTGCCGGGGCACCCATGGTGCTGGCGGTTGGCCTGTCTGCAACGGACTGCTTCTTGGGACAGCCGGTGAAGATCGTGATGATCAAGATCCAGGCGAAACGGATCGGGGGCATGAAGCAGCTCGGGGCAATGGGGACGGGCTCTCCACGGACTACGCCGCTGATGTGGCGCCTGTGACAGAGTGCGCAGCGAGGACACAGCTCGGCGCCGACCCGTTGGCAGTGGCGTTGGCAGTGGCGTTGGCAGTGGCGTTGGGTTGGGCGCTCACCAGGTGGGGCCCACGAGTCACACCATCGCATGGCCGTTTTGGCCTTCCGGCACTCGCGTGCGCGGGGTGGTTGTTTGGCTTTGGGGCCTTGCTGGCCGGGTATTTTCAGGGTGTTGGTTCGCTGGAGGAGGGCGACAGTCTGTCGAATTGCCCCAGCTGAGTCCAGTTCGGTAGAGTGCAAGAGCGGTTGATGTTGTCTACTCTCGACCATCCGATGCTCGCCCGAGGTCTCCGCTAGGGAGACCGGCCGGAGCCCTACGGTGCCTCGAGTCCGACTGCGATGTGGAGCGCTGCGGCGTCCTCGCCGGTGACATATCGCCAGTCGCCTTCCGGCAGCGCGCCGAGGGTCAGAGGGCCCACCGTGGTGCGGTGAAGCTGGGTCACGTGGGTTCCGACGGCCGCGAGCATGCGACGAATCTGGTGGTACCGACCTTCTCGGATGGTGAGCGTGCCATGGCTCGGGCCAGCGAGGACCAGCTCAGCCGGGCGAAGGGGCTCGGTGTCGCTCTCGAGAACGAGTGTGCCCGCGGCGAAGGTAGCCACTGCGCCTGGGTCGATGGGGCGGGCCGTCTGGAAGGCGTACACCTTGGCCACGTGGTGACGCGGATGCGTGAGGCGGTGCAGCAGGGTGCCGTCGTCGGTAAACAGCAGCAGGCCGGAGGTGTCTTTGTCGAGCCGTCCCACGGGCGAGAGGCTGGGACTGCGCGCGCGGAACCGAGGGGGCAGTGCGTCGTACACTGTGGGGCCGCTGCTCTTGCGGGTGGTCTCGAGGCCGCACGGCTTGTGCAGCAGCACCACCACAGGACCTCTTGGATCCATCGGCTCCCCGTCGATGCGGTAGGTGCCGCCGTCGTCTTCGTCTTTTGGGCCCGGGCGGCTTCCGTCTTCGGCCTCCACCCGACCCGACCGGATCAGGCGGGTGACCTCCTTGCGAGAGCCGTACCCCAGGTTTGCGAGCGTGCGCACCAACTTCATCTGGTCTCCGAGAAGCGGGCCCAATCGGTGAGGGGGCGTCCGCTGCAGAAGACACGGTTAGCCCGCTGGGCAGGGATGGGCGGTCGTATGGGCCGCAATCCGAGCGACCAGCCCCATCCCGTCCACCGCCGAGCACGATGCCACCGCAGTCGACCCATCCCGCAGGTTGCCGGGAGCGAGTGGCACAACGAACCGTGGAACGAAAGGTCCACGGTGGACGGCGGTGGGCATGGGGTCCGGTGAGGGTTGATCCGCCGAGAGGAAGCCCGTAGGGTGTGGCCCCGTCCGTTGGAGACCTTGATGCGCGCTCTCGCTTTGCTGTCGCTCGTCTTGGCGCTGCCCACGCAGGCGCGTCGCCCGGATGTTCCGGCTCCCGCTGCGGTCCCATCGATCGAAGCGGTCGTGTCGGCGGAGGGCTTCACGCCCACCCCATCGCAGTCCGAGATCTATGCGCCTGGATCCGTGCTCGTGCCCAACGGGCGCGGGGGCCACGACGTGGTGGCTGAGGCCTGTGTGGATGTGTCGCCATCCATCTCTGTCATGTCGCAGTCGAGCATCGCCACCACACTGGCTGGTGGCGTGTCCGCGCGACTGGGCGTGGCCCGTGGCTCGGCCCATGCAGGGATCGAGAAGCGGTTGAGCTTCGTAGACCCCGAACAGCGAACCATCCCCCTTGCCCGGCTTCGGGCCACCGAGGCCTGCCTGAAAGGGGTGCAGACGGCGGGCGCTCTGCAGGACCTGTCCGAGGCGATTGTGCTGCATGACGTCTTGGTGGCCATCATCAAGAATACGGTGTGCACCAAGGCAGACGCATCCGGCGGAATGGTGGCCATCGGGGAAGCGGAGGCCGCCGCCTACTCGGAGTGCGTGCAGGAGAGCGATGGACAGGTTCCTCTGGGCTACAAGGCGGTGCCGCTGTCGAAGGTGCTGGCCCTCGCAGGGGATGCCATCCCGGCAACCTCCTCGGCACCGGCCGGTGCCCGGAGCCAGGCCGACTTCAGTGGGGTCGACGCAACGCTGGATGTGGATGCCCGCCTCAAGGAAAAGGCCTGTGCGAAGCAGGCCGAGGAACGGGGGGCGCTGGCGCGCAAGCAGAGACTACAGAATGCAGCTGTACAGGTGCAGGAGACCGCCACCGCCGCCTGGACACGCATCGAGAGCCCCTTGACCCGGTGCGTGCAGTTGTCGGTGGCAGAGCGGGGAGACTGCATCGAGACGGCCGAGCAGTGGCTCTCCTCCGCACGGGCCATGACCGTAGAGCTACCGGCGGGGGTCGAGGAGGTGGAGACCGACTGTGGCGCGCGGCAGGAGCCATTTGCGGCAGAGCGGCGGTCGGTACAAGCCCAGGAGCTGCGGAAGGCAGAAGACTTGCTGACGCGCCTGCGGCAGGACGACGCTGTCGGGGTGTGCCCAGATGCCTACGGACCCACCTGTTCGGAGGTCGAAAACATGGTTTTGATGAGAATTCCCACGAATATTATCGTTCAAACCATCCAGAACGCAGGCGGATGCTTCTCCCCGAAGACCATCTCGTGCTTGAAGCAGAAGGGAATTCCGCCGGCGGTCATCGAGGCTGGGCGGCCTGCGCGGTAGCTCGGGGAGGGGCGGCATCGGGGACGGCTCGTCCACTCAGAAAGCGTCGCCTGCGCCCAAGATGGTTTCTTCACGAGGGGCTTTCCTCTTGCGACGCTTCATTCGCCTGGATCGCTGGGTGGATCGGCGCGGGGGCCGCCGTAGAAGAAGGGGTGGAGCGGGTTGCTTGAAGCGGGATTCGCGACGGGCGGAAAGGGCTGCATATGGAGTCAAGGGCGGGGTGGTCTCTGCATGTGAAGGCGGTTCTGGCTGGATGATTTCAAGGTGTTGTGGAGCCACCGGAGAGCGTCGGGTTGTCGAAGGAGCCCAGCTGGGTTTTGGGGCGGGACCGTGCAAAATTGGCTGCTGTTTCCGATCCCCGCTGTTCCAGAATGGAGCGGGCATCTGTTCCAAAATCGATCATGTGTGCTGCTCGGCGAGGCTCGCAAGCCAGCACTTCCCTTGAGACTTCGGGCTCCTTCATCGCGTTCCACCCGTTATGGCGGGTGTTTTCGTCTTCGGATGAGACATGATCAGAATAAAATCTGGAGTCTGGCACCACAATTGCATGCTCTCTTCGTGGGCAACCCGCCCATTCCATCTGTCTGGAGTTTCTATGGAAGTCCGATTCTGGGGCGTGAGAGGGTCGATTGCAGTCTGCGGGAAAGAGTACCTCGACACCGGGGGCAACACCTCGTGCGTCGAGGTCTGCCATGAAGGCGAGCGGCTTGTGCTCGACGGAGGCACCGGCCTGCGGGTCCTCGGAGACTCTCTGGGCTGCTCCCCACAACGCCTCACCATCGTGTTCAGCCATGTGCACTGGGACCACATCCAAGGCGTTCCCTTTTTTCAGCCAGCGTTCCACCCTGGTTCCGACCTCACCTTCATTGGTGCCGAGCGGCCATCGGGCTCGGTTCGCGATGCCCTTGCCCGCCAGATGAAGCCTCCCCAGTGGCCCATCGGACTCGATGCCTTTCAAAGCCGGGTTCGGTTCCTTGGGGCGGAGACCGGAAAGACCCGGCAGATCGGCCCATTCGAGCTGACGCCCATCGAGCTGCAACACCCCGATGGGGTCCTGGCGTGGCGCATCCAAGCCGGCGGTAGCCACATCGTCTACGCCACCGACGTGGAGCACGACGGCCGCATCGACCGACGGCTCCTCGAGGCGGCACAGGGCGCCGAGCTGCTGATTCATGACGCTCAGTACACTGAAGCGGAGTACCGAGGAGACCACGGCATGGCCCGACGGGGCTGGGGCCACAGCACCTGGCCCGAAGCGGTGCAGTGTGCACAAACAGCGGGTGTGCAGCGGCTTGCACTGTTCCACCACGACCCCGGCCGTACGGATCGGGAAGTGGCCTGGATGGAGGCAGAAGCGCGACATCGTCACCCAGGGGCCTTCGCAGCCCGTGAAGGGGCAGTGGTGTCGCTTTGAGCCACTGCGATGTCGAAGTGCCCCTGTCGGACTACGGAAGGACGGCTCGCCGTCCCACCCCGGCGCGACCCGGACTGGACGTGGCACACACCATCGCAACGCTGAAGCGCGAACTGGAAGAACGAAAGGTCGATCTGGACACCGTTCTCCAGGCCGTCGTCAACGAAGCTGTGGCCCGGATGCACGCCGACCGGGGCACCTTGTACCTGGTGGATCGGGTCCGCGAGGAGCTCGTGAGTCGAGTGGCAATGCTGCCGGAGATCAGTGAGATTCGACTGAGGATGGGAGAAGGCGTGGCCGGGAGCGTGGCCGCTCGGGGAGAGATCATCAATGTGCCCGCCCATGGTCACGACCCCCGCTTCACCGAGCGCGTGGATCGGAGCACCGGCTACGTCACCCGCTCTCTCCTGGCGGTGCCGGTCACCGATCCGACCGGAGAGATTCCATCTGATTCGCCTGTTATCATCGGCGTTCTCCAGGTTCTGAACAAGAAAGGCGACGAAGCCTTCACCAGCAACGATGTCGAAGAGCTTCAAGCGCTCGCGGCTGGGGTCGGCGCCCTGCTCACCACTAGCAGCCTCGCCAGCCAGCTGTCGGATGACTCCAACCAGACCCTGAGCTTCGGCTACAACCAGATCATTGGGGATAGCAGCGCCATGCGGGCCGTCTTCGCCCGAACCGCACGGGCTGCTCGGACAGCCGCGACCGTGCTGGTGCGCGGCGAGTCGGGGACGGGCAAGGAGCTCATCACCCGCGCCGTGCATGACAACTCCGACCGGCGGGAGCGCCCCTTCGTTGTGGTCGATCTCACCTCGATTCCCGCCGAGCTCGTCGAGTCAGAGCTGTTCGGTCATGCGCGCGGCGCGTTCACGGGAGCCGTCCGAAAGAGTGAAGGGCGGGTGGTGCAGGCCGACGGCGGCACCCTCTTCCTCGACGAGATCGGCGAGCTCCCGCTGGCGATGCAGGCCAAGCTCCTGCGCCTGCTACAGTCGCGCACCGTGCACCCAGTGGGGACCGGTAGCACCCGCTCGGTCGACGTTCGCTTTGTCTGCGCCACCCACCGGGATCTCGAGCAGATGGTGCAGTGCGGTGAATTCCGTGAGGACCTCTACTACCGGATCCGGGTGGTCGAGATCGTGGTGCCTCCGTTGCGGGACCGCGGCCACGGCGACCTCGACCGTCTGATCGACCACTTTCTCTTCCAATTCCGTCGACGACACGGACGGATGGGGGTCCGGCTGGCGCCAGAGGCCCGTGCCCGGCTCCACGCCCACCGCTGGCCGGGCAACGTGCGCGAGCTTCAGAACCAGCTCGAGTCCGCCCTCATTCTCGCCCCATCGAGCACGATCCGACCCGAGGAGCTTCGCCTCGGAGACCTGACCCCTCCGTCCGTCGAGACCGACGACACCTTTCGGGCACCACTACAGCCCCTCGACAGCGTCGAGCGAGCCTACGTGCGGTGGGCACTCCGACAGCACGACGGCAACCGGAGCGCCACGGCGCGTGCACTGGGAATCGGGCGCAACACTCTGCTGCGCAAGCTCCGTGAAGAGGACTGACCCCCCGTAGGAGTCTCCGCTGAAGGCCGCCTGCGTTCAGGAAACGGGCTTGAGACCAGCCTCGCTGAGGTTGAAGCGGGATTCGCGACGGGCGCGAAGGGCCCTGGCTGGGGGCATGCGCGGGGTGATTTCCAGGCGCTGGTGTGCCGTTGGCGGTGGGATGCGGATGGTGAGGCGCCGGTGGTTGCTGCCGACGCGCGGCATGGCGCGGCCCTGGTGGCTGGTGCCGAAGATGCTCGTGTGCAGGTGCAGGTCTGCTCCACCATGCACACCTGCTGTCGAAGCTTCATGGCGGTGTAGGGGGTGTGGATGTCGAGCCCGGCGAAGGTCATCCACTGCCAGCGCATGGGGGGCTCGGGGCGGGGGTGGCAGTGTCGTCGGTCTAGGGGGTGGGGGGCCGGCTGTGGCTGCGGAAGGCCGCTAGTCCGGCGTGTACTCCAGCAGGTCGCCCGGCTGACAGTTCAGCTCTCGGCACAGCTTCTCGAGGGTGCTGAAGCGCACGGCCTTGACCTTTCCGGTGCGGAGCTTGCTGAGGTTGGCCTGGGTGATGCCCACCCGCTCCGACAGCTCGGTTCCCCGAATCCCTCGCAGGGCCATCATCACATCGAGTCGGGTGAGGATTGGCATCAGACCGTCTCCGACAGCTCGCCGATCACATCGACGAGGGTGGTGAAGATGTCGGTGATGCGCCCGGCGGACCACGCGACCACCACCCACATGACCGCGGTGATCACGACCTCCGTGAGGCTCCCCCACCGGCCGGCATCGCTGAGGGCCATGTCTCCAGCCGCAATCATCTTGGTGAGCTCGATGAGGCTGGCACCGATACACAGCAGCGCGACCCCCCGCGTGAAGCGGTTGAGGCGATGCGTCCACACGGCCGCTTGGTTGAGGCGGGCCACCTTCGCTTCCAGGCGTTGCAGTCGGTCTTCCATGCGGGCCTCCGATGGGGCGGGTTGATGCACCAATGGTGTTCGCCCCACATCGAAAGTCAACCATTATTTATTGAAAAATAATAAATAATGGTTGGAAAACAGAAACTCCCTTGTTCGTGGGGCGCGGCGCAGTGCAGGCGCTCGAGCCGCGGCAGACGCCCTCGCCCCCTCAGCGGTCGAGGGCTGCCCGCAGCTGGGCGACCCGCTTGGCCTTCTTCAGGCCCTTGAGCCAGCGCTTGAGCTCGGGGTGATCCACGTGTCGGGTGAGGCTGCCGAACTTGGAGAGCACCTGGGCGTCGCCGGCGAAGATCTCCACGTAGTCGTCGAGGAGGTCGTGCCACAGCGCGGTGAGCTCCGCCTTGCGCTGCTCGGTGGTGGGCGTGAGGGGGGCGGTGCCGCGGATGCGTCCGAAGAGGTGGGGGTCGGCGAGGGCACCCCGGCCCAGCATCAAGCCGGCGGCCCCGGTCTGGGCCAGCACCGCCTCGGCATCGGCCACGCTGCGCACGTCGCCGTTGGCGATCACGGGCAGGTCGAGGGCGGCCACAATCTCGGTGGTGAGGGCGTGGTTGGCCTGGCCCCGGTACTTCTGGGCCACGGTGCGACTGTGGACCACCAGGAAGTCGATGCCGGCGTCGGCAAAGGCGGGCAGCACGTCGAAGATCTGCCGCTCGTCGTCGATGCCGGTGCGGGTCTTCACCGACAGGGAGCCGGGCACGATGGCCCGGAGCTTGCGCAGCATGGGGGCCACGGTCTCGGGGGCGCGGAACATGCCGCCGCCGGCGAGCACGGAGGTCATGCGGCCCCACGGGCAGCCCATGTTGACGTTGATGTGCTCCACGCCGTTGGCCACCAGCTCGGTGGTGGCCTCCACCACGCCCTCGCTGGCACAGCCGATGACCTGCACCACCAGAGGGATGCCGGGCACCACGGAGACGGCCTCCACGAAGTCCGAGGCGGCGACGGGCTGCGGCGCCCCGGGACGCACCCGCACGAACTCGGTGAACAGCAGGTCGGGCTGGACGTGCTTGCCGTAGACGCGGCGCAGGCCCCGGTTGGTGAGGCCCTGCATGGGCGCGAGCATCAGGGGCAGGGGGCTGGACCAGGGCAGGGGCATGGGGCGGTGGGTTTGGAGGTGGGGGAGGCTTCAGTGGGGCCCGCAGCAGCCCCCTGCGGGGTCTGCTGCGGCTCGGGGAGCCATGGTCTCCCCTCGGCCCCGGAGCGAGGGTCTCCGGGGCAGGAGCCGTTGTGCGAGGGTGCCCTTGAAGCAGGGATCGCGCCGGGCGCGGAGGGCTCTCATCATGACTGCCGCACCCGCGCCACAAGGCGTGCCTGGAGCATGAATACCGGGCTTTGCCATCCCTGAACCGCGCACAGCTCGAGTCCCTTCGAGTCGAAGCCAGGGATGTTTGCCCTATCCTGCGCCGTTCTCGGCGGCCGCTGCCTCGGCTGCCAGCTCAGCCGCAAACTCCGCCTCAAACGCTGCCTCCTCCTGCGCCTTCTTGTCTTCAGCGGCCTTCTTTACGGCTTCTTCCGCGGCGAGTTGTTCTGCTGCCTTCTTGGCCGCCTTCGCTGCTTGACGGGCCTGACGTTTGTACATCTTTTTCTGTTCGCGCTCTCTGCGCTTGTAGTCTTTGCTCGGGGTCGAAGCCATGAATGATCCTTTGTGATCTCTGGGGTGCGGATGCCTTATCCGTTCTGATCCATCTGGGAATCGAAGCTGTCCGTCGAGTCCTCCCCAGACCCGGCGGGGGCCCGTCGTCCATCCGTCGCTCATCCCGCTTCAGGCAAACAGAGACCCGATTCATGAACACAAGTTCCCGAAAGGAGGGATTCAGCGCGACAGGTCCACCGTAAGCGTGAAGTGGGGAGCCAGGAACCGCACCAAAGAAGAGGCGGAATTCGCAGCCTCGGTTGAGTACCTTCGACTCGATCAACACGTCGTGGATGCAGCGGTCTTCAGCTGAATTTATTGAACGAAAGACAGAGGGGCCAATGACCGATGCAGTGGAGACGGAACGGAGGAGCATTATGCGTGGAGCGGGGTTCGTGTGCTTGATGAGCGTGTGGATCTCGGCTGGGTGCGAGCCTGCGCCGACGATGAAGGGAGCACCTTCGGGCGGCCCGGACGCCGGCGAAGGCGAAGGCGAAGGCGAGGGCGAAGGCGAGGGCGAAGCACCGATAGAGACCTGCGACAACGGTGTGGACGACGACGCCGACGGGCTCTCCGACTGTGCGGACCCTGACTGCACCGACCTGTGCGTCGAGGACTGCGACAACGGCGTGGACGACGACGCCGACGGTCTCGTAGACTGCGCCGACGACAACTGCTGGGGCGACCCACTGTGCGAGGGCACATCGATGTGGGTCACCGGCGGTCAGGCGGTCTGGCGCCTCACGACCACCCATCACTGGTCGCTGGTCTCGCAGGTCGGCACGAGCGGGACCTCGTTCTACTGGAACGAGACCGCCTAGAGCATGGCAGGCAGCACGGCGTTTACGAGCTGACGGGGCTCGCGCGGATGCAGTCCGGCTCCAACAGCGTGGTGTGTGCGTGGACCCAGGATGCCGCTCGGTTCACCTTCCGCACAACGTCGCTGTCGTGGGCGACGATGGACTTGGCGTCGGCGCTGGGCTTTTCCTCGACCGGGGACTGCGGACTCACAGCCGACTTGCTGTCCAGCGGGGCGTACAACTCCAGCCCCGCGGCGTGGTTCTTCGACTCGGGCCGCCGCGTGCAGGGGTGGTACCAGCCGAGCTGGGGTCGGAGCGTGACCTTCTCCAGCAACCACACGGGGGAGACCACCCGGTGGTGGGCCCATGGATGGACGGCGGCGGGCACCCTGGCGGAGGGGGTACCCATCACCCGCTGAGGCGATGCGAAGGGTCGTGGCGTGGGAGGCCGCCGTGGCATCGGAATCCTGTGGTGCGGGCGTCTTTGTGGAGGATGGGCCGTCGTTTCCGCAGGCGCCGAGCAGAATCGTCGGGGAACGCTCCGTGTAGGGCGAGGTGCGGGACGCTTCTTGGGCTTCGTGGCCGGAATTGCAGACCGGCTTTGGTGTGTGGATGGGATGTCACCGGTCGACCCTCGGTCGAATTGCACTGTCTGTGAGCGGTCCGGTAGAGTGAAAGGGGGGGGACGTGTTCTTGTTCCCGCATCCCGCCCTCGTTTCCCCGCTAGCTTTACGCGCTCTCGCGGGCCGTCAGAGGTGGCTCCATGTCGAACACAGCGCAACTCTCATCCATCGATGCTCTCTTGGAGTCCGTCGTCGCATTGGGGGCCGAGCTGGATCGCACGGGTGCACGCCTCGCGGAGCGACTCGATGCAGCCTCGGCGCGGGGCCAGCCCTACGACGCCATGGATTTCGAGGACTTCCCGACGGATATGCTCGACACGCCCGACATGGCGGATCCATCTGCCGAGCCCGATCCGGCGGTGCGCGCATCCTCCGAGACAAACGCCATTGGCACGGCCGACGCAGCAAATGAGCGGCAGGCGCCACCCAGCCCACAGCAGGAGGTCCAGGATGCCCTCATGGCGATTCAGGAGCAGCTGACCGCTTGCCATCCTCCCCTCGCCGTCGCTGCCGAGGCGAGAGAGAGTCTTGCAGCCAAGATCAAGAGCCTGGGCAGTGGAAAGGCGCGGCAGTGGTACGGCGGCATGGGCGCTGCCTCCCAGAAGCGCACCCTCAAGCGTCGCAAGCAGGTCCGGCAGCACATGAATGTCGTCCAGCGTCAGCTTCGCCAGCTCTCGTTGATCGCGCCGATGGAAGACCCAAGCACACTCCTCGAGCGACAGTTTGCGGCCCCAAAATACGACGGGCATCGCAAGCTCCTGCGCATGGCGCTGCCGAGTCTTCGCAAGGAGAATGCAGACATCGAGCGTCAGATGGACGATCTGCAGGAGCTCGCCGTGCAGGCCTATAGGGCGGCCGGCATGGAGGCGGGGAGGGGAAAAAGGTGAGTTTCCGGTAGTGTCTCGGTGCCTGCCTGCAGTGGCCGGTGCCTG
>CAJWOS010000108.1 GCA_913044235.1 uncultured Pseudomonadota bacterium | reverse complement strand
GGTAGGGTGGCATGTGAAGGCTCCTCGGGAGGGTCGCGCATCGGCCTGAGTACGCGGTGGGGCTGTGGAAGGCGGGGATGTGCCCTGTCATCGCGCTGTCTTGCCCTGGATCAGGTCGTGGGCAGCCGTGGCGTTGATGAATCCGTCAGGCAGGGTGCCGGGCTGCACCAGGAGTGGCACGATCTGATTTTCGTCGTGCAGGTAGTGTCCGTGGCCCAGGAGAGTGTGTTCACCGATGTACTCGCCGTGGTCTGATGTGGGCACGAGCCGGCTGCGTGTGCACCCTGCCACCTCGATGGCGTCCGAACGCGGCCACCGGGTCGGCGAACACTCGGCGCAGGATGTTGGCCATCTGTGCCACATGCGAGCCATCGAGCACCCGGTGGTCGAAGGCGGCGTGGAGCGGGAGCATCAACGCAATCTCGATGCGCTCGGACCCATCAACATCCTGCACGACCACGGGCTTGCGCGTGACCGCACCGACGGCCAGGAAGACAGGCAGCCTGGTGTAGGGCACGAGGGGCACGTAGGCTGTGTCGAGGCCAAAGCTGCCCACATTCGTGACGGCGAGCCCGCCAAATGGATCACGCGGCGCGCCAAACAGTGAGGCGTCGATGTTGAGGGTGTAGGAGAGAAAGGCGAGCAGGCGCAGTGCGCCGCGCACCAGGGGCTGGGGCATCTGCCGCATCTGGTTGCGGGTGCGGACCATGCTGGCATCGCGTCGCTCGCGCACCTTGGCCACCGATGCATCCAGCTCGCGCGCGAGGTCGACCACGTCGCGACGGTCGACGTGGCGCAGCGCGACGTCCGAGAGGTCAGGCTGCCCGGTTTTTTCTTCCATCAGCGACACGTGCACGAAGATGTCGATGTCATCTCGGAGATACAGCTGACCCCAGCGAATGATGGCATTGGCATCGGGGACTTCGCGCATCACCACGTCCATTGCCCGCGCAACCGCCGTGGTGATGGTGCCGCGCTGCCCGCTGTGTGCTCGCAGTGCAGAGAGGTCGTCGACCATGGGGTCGGCGGGCAGCTTCAAGGTGCCGTGTACCGTGGGGTCGTCGGGGGCCGACCAGGTGCCGAGCGCGATGCGACGGTGCACAGCGAGTCGTGACCGAGGCGTGAGCGATACGTTGGATTGGAACATCGACCCGTTCAGGGAAGGTGCAGAACCCTACGGTACCTCCCATGCACCAACGATGGGACGTCGAAGGGTCATCGCGGGCGGCGTTGAGGTCCGATTACGTTCATCGCATGTCTCTCCACAACCTCACCCGTCCGCCCGCCCTTTCTCCCGGTGACACCGTGGGAATCTGCACACCGAGCGTGCCAGCCCACACGCGGTTTCGCGCAAAGTATCTGCACGGAGTCGAGGTGCTTCGGAGCATGGGCTTTTCGGTGGTGGAGGGCCCTCTCACGGCGCGCGCCGTATCGCGTGGCCACCGAGCGGGTACCCCTCGGGAGCGTGCCGCCGAGCTCAATGCCCTCTTCGCCGACCCTCAGGTGCGGGCCATCATCTGCACCATCGGCGGAGCGAACTCGTCAAGTCTGGTGCCCTACCTCGACTTCGAGCAGATTCGAGCCCAGCCCAAGGTCTTCTGTGGCTACAGCGATGTCACCTCGCTCCACCTGGCCCTGATGCGGCACGCTGGACTGTCGACGTTCTATGGTCCGGCCGTGATGCCTTCGTTTGGCGAGTGGCCCGATGTCCTGCCCGAGACGAAGGCCTCGTTTCTCGATGCGGTGACCCGGACATCCCCCAGTCCCCGCTCTCTCGTGCCGCCGACCCGCTGGAGCAATCACTTTCGTGATGCGGCGGGCGATGCGTGGCGCACGGAGCCGCGACAGTTCCAGGACAACCCCGGCTGGCGCGTGGTGCACCCGGGCGAGGCCGAAGGGTCTGCGCTGGTCGTCAACCTCAACACCTTGCGGTCCAATGCCGGGACACCGGAGTTCCCGGACATGCAGGGCGCGGTGCTGTTCATCGAAGACATGTCGACGGGCCCGGCTCTCGCGGAGCGGGGCTTCCGCCACCTGGCAGCGATGGGCGTCTTTGAGCAGGTGGCGGCTGTGGTCTGGGGCAAGGTCGAGTTCCGCTCCCAGCCCGATGCGCCCGATACCCTCGAAGCACTCTTGTTGGAGGCCATCGGCCGGGTGCCGGACATTCCTGTCGTGACCGACTTCGACTGCTGCCACACTGTGCCCATGCTCACTCTGGCGCAGGGTGTGCCGGTGCGGGTGCATGCGCCGGCCAATGGCTTTGCAAACATCACGGTGCTGGAGCCGATGGTCTCGGTGCCGAGTTGACTCTGTGCGCGATGCGCGGAACCCACTCTGAGCCATTCTCCGTCGAGGGTGCTCAGTACGTTCTTGGGGGGCGTTCGCCGAGGACTACACGAAAGACTTCATGGTGCTGGGAGACATCCACGTTGTTCGGAGCGGGCAGAGCACCGCCCGGTCACCCCAACCTCAATCCACTGGGTTCGTTCCGTCTGGACGCAGTTGAAACCCCATGACAAGCAGTCGGGGTCGCTCCGCGTCCCCCGGCTCCTCGACCTCCTGCAGATGGAAGCCCCAGGGTCGCGCTGCGTCTACATAGTCGGAGAACCCATGCTGGTAGCAGTCCGGTTCGTGCCGTCGTCCCGTCGAGTCGATGAAGTGGGCCCGGCTGCCCTGCCACTGGCGAATGGGATGCAGCTCGCTGATCCAGAGCCAGCCCTTTGGACGCAGCACCCGTGCTGCTTCTGCAAATACCTGTGGGAGGGACTCGATGTGTTCGAGGACGAGGCTGACCGTGACCACGTCCATAGAGGCCGACATCGTCGGCCAAGGGGCGCCGACTGCGACGTGTGTGAGATGGACATGGGCGGGGAGTGTCCGTCGCCGGGCCATCGAGAGCATTGCCTCGGAGGCATCGAGTCCCCAGACTGAGCGGGCTACCGACGCGAATCCCACCGTGTTCTTTCCGGTTCCACAACCGAACTCCAACAGGTCGCACCCTGCCATGCGGGGCAGGAGGCGGAGCATGGCCGCATGGTCGGCGTCGCGGGTGGGGTTGGGCACGCAGTCGTAGTGCTGGGCCCAGACCGTGTAGGCGGTCGCGGTTTTGGACACGACTCCCTCCGAAGCACAAGACCTCGACCACGCTATCATTGGTCTTCCAACCGGCGCGGGTCGACTGTCGCTGCGGCTGATGCAGCGGCTGCGTACCCGGTGTTCGATCCGGCCATGCCAGCGGGGTTCGCGACAGGCGGGGAAGGTTCTATGTTGGGCTTGAGCGCGGTGCCGGAGCGGGTCCTTCCGACCACCTCGCGAAGCGACTCCGCGCAGCCCTCGCGAACCGTTTCACCGCCGAGCGGGCTGGATAGGTCCGCCGTGGGGTTGGCATTGAGCTTGGTCACGGCTGCGGCGGTGCGAGCCGTCGCAGAAAGGTCCAGAAAAATAGGTTGCGACACCTCCGCACCCATACGATCTCGCTGGGCCAGGAGTGGGGTGACACCGACGGCGGTTGGCGCTACCGTTCGCGCTGTGAACACGCACATCAACGAGCGGTACGCTGTGGAGGAACCATGAAAGCCACGAGAATTTTTTCCCTGTGCGCCTTTTTGATGGGCTGTGGGGCAGAAGACAAAGACACAGCGACATCCTGCACCGAAATCGGTTGCATCAATGGCTTTTCGATGGTGGTGACCGATTCCTTCGGAGAAGCGGCCACCGGTGTCTATGGCTCTCTTGACATCGTATCGGGCGACTCTTCGGAGATGCGGAACTACACCTTTGACTGCGCCACCAGAGAAGGCGATGCGACCTGTGACGGGAACATTGTGACCATCGAGCTCGACGATGCCGCCGATCTGCCTTCGGATGCGATGTATTTGTACACCGTCTCTGTCAGTGACGCGGAGAGCGCCTCTGGAAGCGGAACCTTCAACTGGAACGAGTCTTCGCCCAACGGAGCGGAGTGCCCACCCACCTGCTACACCATGGAAGTGGAAGTGGGACTCGAGCTCAGCGAGCCGGCGGGCGGCTGACCTGCACCAGACTCCCTGTGGGTTTCGGGTTCTGGCCCCACCCACCGCAGATACACGCCACGGCAGCGTGCTCTCCCTACCCCGGTCCTGCAGCTGCAAGGTCGACAGCCGCAGGGGCAATCCGCCGGGCGTCCTCCTGTTTGTGCTGGCATCCCCGGTAGATCCGCCCAGACGGGCTCCCCGGCGCCAGACGCTCCCGACGCAGGGCGTTCATCCCTTCTCGCGAAGAGGGGCGGCGTCTCCCATCGACGCAGGCCAGATCGACAGGGAGCGTGCGAGCGCCACGGCATCGCGCACGGCGGTGGTCAGGGCATGGGGGTCGCCGGCGCACTCGGGGATACACACGCGGGACTGTTCGACCGTGGATCCCGGATACCCCTTGAGCACTGCCAGGAGATCTTCGCGGATCCGGTCGCGCACCAGCAGGTCGCGCGCCGCGCGGGGCTGATTGGTCTGCACTTCGACGTGGGCATCAAGGATCACATCCCCCAGCGTGCGGGTGGGGGAGCCTCCCGCAGCGCGGGCCCGCAGCATCAGGGTCAGATCTGGAGGATGCGGCAGCAGAGCCATCACATCGAAGACCTTGCGGGCCGACGCATGCGGACGGACGGTCACAGACACACCGTCGACCGAGCCCTGAAACCGGGGCAGGATGAAGTCTGGATCGGGCTCAGGGACCAGCCCAGTGTGCTCGGCGAGAGGAGACCACTTCTGGCTGATTGCAGTCCATCGAGTCCGCGCCTGGGCCACCGCCTGGGCCACCGCGCGGCCCAGTGCCTCGGGATCCATGGTGTAGACCGGCAGGTAGTTGTGGTCATCGTAAACGCCGGGCTCCGTCCGATCCTCAATGCGGGCCATCAGTCCGGCGCAGACGGCTCGGTTCTCGGTGGCCAGGATTCGCATCCCGTCTCCGCTGGGAGCCTTGACCATCTCGACGGCGATGCCATGGATGGTGCCCACGAAGCGAAGGCGGTTGGGGCTGGGGAAGCGCGTGTGCTCCAGTCCAGTGTGGGCGGCGATGCGGTTCGGCAGTGCCGCGAGGATGGTGTGAATGGGACGCACAAACGCGACGGCTTCGGCAATGCGCTCGCCCAGATCGTCGATGGCCATGCCGGGCGTCTGATGTACCATCGTGCCGTCTTGCAGACACAGCCCCTCCGGGGACCGCATGCGGTCCAGGATGGTCGCATCAGCGAGGATCTGGCGCGCCAGAGACGGCGTCCCGCTGGTGATCCGATACCGCCCATCGAGTGTGGGGTCTCCAAGCTGCAGGTCTTCCATGCCGACCAGGGAACGCAGCGTCTCCATGTTCGATGGTCGGACCTGGACCAGTCCGGGAAAGGCATTCGTCGCGGTCACCTCGATGCGGGTGTCCCAGCCCACAGACCAGCCCGGCGACTGGCGTCGAAGCGCTCGTACGACACAGACTGCGACACGGATGCCGTCGATGGTGCCTTCGAGGCTCTGGCTCAGGCGGTTGTAGGCGAGTCCGTGCTGCGTCGCGGAAGCCTTCCACCGCGCTCGGAGCCGCTTGCGCTGGCCCCGCAGCACCGACACCTTGGCCTTCATGGTCGACGCCGCAAAGAAGACCTCAATCACACATGCCTCCCGTCAACGGTGAGCACGATTGGGAGGGGTCGATATTCCAAAGCAAGCCTCTTTCTTGGAAGGTTGTCGACGAACGCACGGCGGTCTTTCCCTCACGCGACTGCTGGATCGCCAAAGCCTGGCCGAGCGAAGGGTTCCTGCCCGCAGCAGACAGTCCATTCGCTGCACTCGGCGACGAGGAGAATCGTTTCTTTCCGGCGAGGCAGCGGACCGCACTGAGGTGCGGTCGGCCCGGTTCAATCGCGTCGAGATTTCCAATATGGTGAACTAGCCCATGACCGAGGACACGGGGGTACCCGTGGGCAGTCGGACCTCCTGACGGTCCGGCGATACACCGGCTGCCTGGAGGAGGGTCCTGTAGTAGGCCGCCAACGTGTCTTCGGGCGCGATGGTGGCGCCCAAAGGGGAGCCGGTCGTGGCGTTGATACCGGTGGCCTGGACCTTTCCGTTGAGCTGCCAGCCGCCGACCACCCCGCCCTGGAGGTGCGTGCCCACTATGAGACCACTCACGAAATCGCCGTAGTGGCTGCGCCCGTTGCCGTCGGAGCTCGGGTCGCGTCCGAAGACATCAAGGTTCGCGAAGAACACGTCGTCCTTGACACCGTAGTCTTCAATGACCGTCCAGTACTCGTTGAGGGCATCGATCATGGCTAAGGTTTGGTTGGTCTCGGCGAGGAGGCCGGCGTCCTGGTGGTTGTCTCCCCCGAAGTCCGTGTTGATCACGACCACCGGTGCCAGCCGCAGCTTCGCGACGATGGCCGCCGTCTCCATCTGGCTCTTGATGGAGTCATCTTCAATGCCCGCAAGGAGGGTGCCAAGAGCGCTTCCGAACTCCGTGGCCTCCCGCCGGCTCGCCGCGTGCTGGTCGAAGAAGCGCTTTTGCTGTGCGGTCCCATCGCGCAGCACATCCCGGTAGGCCTCGTCGATGAAGGTGTCGTACATGGCCGCGAAGTTGTCGGCACCGCCGATGGCCTGCCCCACGGACTCCGTCAGTGTCTTGAGCTTCATCGGCGAGTAGTTGGCCAGGGAGGACCCGCTGGAAGTGAAGGCTCCGGTGCCCAGGATGAGGGGGGCCGCCGTGGTGGTGCCGAGCAGGCCGGACAGCTCTTGCGCGATGGCGGCGGGAAGCTGCTCGTCACCGCGTCCGTCGCCTCCTCGCACCTGTCCGAAGCAGGACAGCACATCCTTGTACTGGGGATGGATGTTCGCTCCCGAGCGATAGTTGAACCAGACCAGGTGCCTCAGCATCTCGGAAGGTAGAGCGGCGAAGCAGGCGGCCATCCGGATGCGGTCTACGCCCAAGGTGATCTCGGCCGCCTGGCTGAGAGACTCCACACCGAGCACCACGCCGTTGACGTCCTGTTTGTTCACCTCCTCGAGCTCAATGCGGTTCGGATCGGGGTGGGTGAAAGAATCGGCGGTGGCCTGCTCGTAGGTCCCCGGGCCGCACACATTGATGGGCTCACCCTCGCTAGAGCTGGCCAGGATGGCCACGCGCGGCTGCACCGCATCGGCATGGGCCTCGCCGCGCAGCAGAAAGGACACGGGCAAGCCGGTCAGCGCCGACCGAAGGCCCAGTCCTACGCCCGTGGCCGAGCCCATGCAAAGGAGGTTCCGACGACTGAATGCACTCATAGGCCAACTCCGGTGAGAGAGGGCGACTGGCAGGCCATCGTCCAGATGTCGCGCAGGGCGTTCTCGTCGGTCAGCTCCAGGCCACAGGTGGGCCCGTCCGACGCGAGGGCGGCCCGGAAGTCCCCAGGGCTGGTGCAGGCGGGCGAGGCAGTGAGGGCACGGAAGGTGCGCTCCAGCAGGTCGCCGGTGCGGTCGTGGGTGTCGGTTCCCGGCGGAAAGCCCAGAAGTAGACCGTTCATGAGGTCCAGCGCCTGGGTGGGGTTCCTGGGATGGAAGGCGGCCCGGTCGCTGGCATCGACGATCTCCTCCGCAGAGACCGAACACATGCCCTCGAAGGCGATGGAGACCATGGCGGTGGCGTCCCGGGGCTGATGAAGGCTCGTCGAGCCGCGGACCACCTGGTCGCGGGGGAGACTGGCGCTGAGAACGGAGGTTGGACCATCCTCTCGGCACAGGTCGAGTTGTGCGGGAAGCTCGTCGGCATGGCCCTGAGCGACCCGGATGTCGGACAAGCGGGCCCGCATGGCGGAGCAGTAGTGGCCGTAGCGGGCCAGGCTGACCTGGGCACCGGGAGCGACCGTGTCCAGGCGGTCCGAGGTTTGGGTCACCAGAGGGGAGGTGAAGAAGCTCGCGAAGAGCTCGGTCAGGTCGTAGCCAGAGCTCGCGAAGTCCCAAGCCAGGACCTGAACGGACTCGTCTGTGGCGGAGCACTCTGCAGAAGAGGCCCACTGGCAGAGCTTCAACACCCAGGCAACGGCGAAGTCGGGGTGGTTCGCCAAGGCGTCGGCCCACTCCTGCAGTCCGTTCACTTCCACGCTCTGTCCCTGGAAGGAGAAGCCGGGACGGGGCAGCGTGGGGTCGGCGTCGGTGTGCCGGGTATTGGTGTGGTCGTAGACCGCCAAGAAGGCCGGGCGCATTACGTCGAGGTTCTTGTGGCAGCCGTAGCAGGAGGAGTCTCTCGGAAAGAGCTCCTCGTCTACGGCGGCACCGTCTCCCGCAAGTTGAGTTGTGTCCCCCGCACTGAAGGTCTGGCCGGTGGCGACGATCACGGCCTGGTTGATGATGACCCGGAAGTCGTTGTCGCTATTGGTCGGCCAGACCTGGAAGAAGGCCGGGGAGGAGAAGAAGCCCATGCGAGGACTTCGAAGCTCGATGGATCCCCCATCGGGCACTGCGCGAAGTGCGGCGGCCTGGTCGGGGTCCATGAAGTCCGCCTCGGTCGTCATGTCCGTAGAAGAGGGGTTGTGAACCAGCGTGACGGTGCGCCAGTCCGCGCTGTCGAGCTCCCGGTCGTAGAGGCCCAGGTCCCTGGTGACGTAGCGCAGGTCGTTGATGGCGTTGTTCTTGGGCCACACCCCATTGGGCTTGAGGATCATGGGGTTGTCCGCCATCTTGAGCGCCAGCAGGGTGGCCGTGGTGACCTCCCAGGTGGTCGTGTTGACGATC
Organism: uncultured Pseudomonadota bacterium; assembly: GCA_913044235.1. GTDB lineage: Bacteria > Myxococcota_A > UBA796 > UBA796 > UBA2385 > CAJWOS01. The sequence goes on along the minus strand of CAJWOS010000108.1, from coordinate 7,192 downwards.
GAGCGGAAATCCTCTCCGTTGTCGATGATGCGTTCCGCGGTGCGGATCATGCTGTGGTTCAGGGCGTCGCGGACGGGAATCATCGCTTTCGTACCGGTGTTTCGGTACTGGTTGTAGTAGTCGCCGTCGCTGGGAATCTGCTGGAGGTGGAGCTCCAGGAACTGGCGTCGCTTGTCTCGGAAGCGGTCCATGCTCATCCACGTCTGGACGAGCTGCTCGAGTCCCTCGGGCAGCAACTCGCCGTCGGTGTCGCTGGCGAGCCCCAGCTCGTCCGCGGTCACGGCTCCGCCATTGAGCACGTACTTCACGCGGGTGAGCACCGTGAGAGCGGGGGCGGCGTAGGTGACGTCCGGCGGGTCGTCATTGGCGTTTCGGGTGCGGATCCACTCTTCAAGGCAGTCCACGTCGTCCTCGGGCAGGACGCTCGCTCCGCCCAGAGGCATGGGTATGGGACTGCACTCGGATCCCACCTCCCCAAAATAGCGGTCCGCGGCCACGTTGTGCAGCAGCATAGAAGCCATTGGGTTGTCGACGTTGACGAGGACCTCCTCCGCACAGCCGGGGCTGTTCGAGGCCACCCCGACGAGGCTCGCTTCCCGCTCAGAGGCCGTGAGGTTCAGGCCTCCGCCAGCTCGCTCAGCGTCGGCACCGTGGCAGGCGAGACAGCCGTTTCGTTCGAAGACGTCTTCAACGTCACAGGCACTCTGGAGAGAGGCGCTGTCTCCAGAGTCTTCGAAACCTCCCAAGTCTCCGGAGTCTTCCGTGGCGAGCGCGTCATTGTACAACGCATCCTCGTCCATCTCGGTGAATATGGCCCTCACAGCCTGTTCGTCGGCGCATCCGCTGCCTCCGGTCGCACGACCCGTGATGCCGCCGCCTGAAACGAGTGCTCCCAGAATCACAATGACCGCCAGATAGGCCAAAATAGTGCGTTTCTTCGTGGATTCGGGTTCCGTCACAGAGGCATTCCAGGGTGCAGGGTCATGCTGTGCGCGGTTTGAACGCTACCCAGGGATAGAGAATATCAACCATCTGTGCACTCTACCGGACCGAACCCGGCGACGGCAATTCGACCGTCCGTCGCTACCGTCCAAACACCAACACACTGCAATCCCCCCTCCGGAACGGTCCTCAAGCCCAAAGCCCACCCCGCATCCAACCCTGGGACCGTGCCCTCTCCGCCCGTCGAGCAGCCCGCTCCAGCCAACCCACTCCCGCTCTCCCCTGCGGCGCTTGTGTCGTGGCGCTGCTGTCGTCCCTTCGGAACTCCAGTCAAAACGGCTCCACAGTTCAGTCCCAAAGTTCTGGCTTGCCATGGAGCAGCGATGACGCAGCGAATGGTTCTGTGTACCTTGGGTCTTTCCGCCTGCGCGGTCGCGAGTTGCTCCGACGACCACTTCAGTCCCATGGGTGATGCCGCAGGCAGCGAAGACGGGACCACCGATGGCATCAATGGGAGCGGCGGAACGGTCTGTCGTCCAGCTCGAGTGTGAAGGCGGTGATCAGCGTTCCCGTGGTCGGCCACCTGGTCGACAGCAACGGCGATGGCTCGGTCGACCTCAACGACAACCCCATGGTGATTGCCGTGGCCTTCGACGACTCAGCAAGTAAGGGCCATATGTTGGTGCTTGATGGCACCACCCGCGCCGAGGTCTGGTCTGTGCCAAACGTGAACCCCTGGTACGGGCGGGCCCTGGCCGACGCAGATGGCTGGACCGATGTCCTGGCCATTGACTCGTTCAACCGACCGATCGCGTTCCGCGGCGATGGCACCACTCTGTGGAGCAGTACCATCACGGGCTGCGGCGGCCACTGGACAGCGGTGGTGGACTACGACGGCGATCTAGAAGCCGAGGTCATCATGATCGGCGACGGGCAGCGGGGGATGTACGGTCCCGACGGCACCGAGCTGGTCCGCAAGAGAGTCGATGCGCTCGGGCCGGGCGCGCCGTGTGTGGCCGACTTTGATGGTGATGGCGGCGCCGAGATGGCCTGGGCCTCTGCAAACGTCTTCCAGATGGTGGCGCTGGACGGCACCCGCAACTGGAGCCGCACCATCGACGACTCGTCGGGCCTGGCCGCATGCTCGGGCTACGACATCGACGGAGACGGGATGTACGAGATCTTGTACGCCGATCAGGGGACCTTCTTCATCTTCGATGGGGCCACCGGAGCCATCCACTTCAGCCAGGGGGGACATGCGAGCGGAACCTTGTGGGAGTACCCCTCGGTTGCCGACATCGACAACGATGGCTCCGCAGAGATCCCAATCGGGTCCAACAACGACTGGATGTCGGACTGGTCGGGCATCACCGCCTTTGGCCACAGCGGCAGCGGCTGGATGAAGTCGGGCCCTACCTGGCACTCCCACAACGTCGCGGTCACCAACATCCCCCGGATGGCTAGATCCCGGCGTCGCCCACTCCCTGGTGGCAGGTCTACAACGAGTACCGGGCCCGCCCCTCGGTCGACACGGCCATGTCTCAGCATTCGGACTGCCCGGTCAGCGCCGGAACCGATAGCAGTTCATGGAGCAGGCTCTGTCCGACGCCCCTGGTGTGGGACGCCATGCAGTGCAGACTCCAACCTTCGAGGGAGCACACGATGTCTACGGGACCGGTTCGACTTGCGGCGATGCTCATCTCGACTCTGGCCGCGTGCGGAGACGTTCCGCAGGAGAGCCCTCCAAAGAGCGCCGAGCGCAGCCTGAAGCCCGCGGTGCCGGCCGCAGAGGTGGCCCCGGAGGTTGCGCCAGAGGTTGCCCCCGAGGTCGCCCCGGCGCCCCGCCCGCTCGTGGAGCGCGAGATGTTGATCCTGACCGGAGGCACCGAGCCAGGTCCGGTGCAGCAGTGGATCACTGAAAACCGCCAGACCCTCGACGCGCTCTACGGCCCAGAGCGTGCCTGGCAGCCCATTCCAAGCGACGGAATCGACGGTCTCAAGCCCGGATTTTCGATTCTCGTGGGCGCGGTCTGCCCGGCCAAGGCTGCCGATGATGCGTTCTATGCCGCAATCCACGACATTCCTGGAGCCTACGTTCGCACGGTGCGTGTGCCTGCCGACCCCCGCTCATGCGAGCAGGCGGCGGTGAAGGAGTGGTACACGTGGCGCTTTATGCCTTCGGGCGACCAAACATGCCTCGTCTATCAAGCCACCATTGGCCCCATGGTGAACAGTCGCTTCGGATACATGGGCGACGACCCCAACGTCATCCCGCGCGCTCGGCAGGACACGGCGGGAAACTGGACGTTGCAGGAAAACACAACGCCGGTAACCGAGCTGTATCTCGGTCAATACGACCTCGGCGGAGGCGACATCTCATGCCTCTCCGACTGGAGCTCGTCGTTCTCGGACGATCGAGCATCGCTGGTCGTGAACCTCTACGGCGGGAGGAGCCGCGCTCGCACCTTCCTGTCGTTTCTCTTCGACTTGTCTGAAGAAAATGCAACGGTTGACTCGACCGATGATGGGATTCAAGGGCAGTCCATCGGCTTTGGCGACTACGAAGCGGTCTATTTTGACGGCAACGACCTGGTCTATGTGTTCCTCGATCGCGAGCTCGGGCCCCCTTCGCCCGCAGCGGAAGACCCCGAGGGGAAGCGCTGGGTTGCCTACAACGGCAGCTTGACCAAGCTCTTCGCGCGCTGGCAAAAGACCTCCGAAGTGGTGGTGCCCCACAGCCACTCGGCGCAGCGGTTCCCGTACCACGAAGACGGAGGCGAGCACTACGTGTGCCTGAAGGCCAAGAAAGACGGCGAGCGGTGGATTGAACAGGAGCCCCAGCTCGTGGTCTCGCAGCGGGGCGGCCGACCGCCACACTGCGTGGACGCGCCCCTGCCCGACAATACGGGCTGGCGTCCGCCGGTCCGGTCGCTCAAGGAAGTCCCCTCACAGCTCCAACCGCAGATGGATCAGGTCTCCGGTGCGACCGAGCCCATGACCTGGTCTTGGGCCGCGCTATCGGGCACCGGGCAGGGCGACCTCGCGGTCAGCATAAGCGCGGAGGCTGGCGGCAACCTGACCGGTCGAGCCGTCGCCTATGATGGCACCACGGTCCGAGCGCTTGCGGACCTGCGAGGTGTGGTCACCAACCTCCAGGATCTGGGGCATGGACGCGCGCTCATCTGTACCGACAAGGGATACGGGCTCTTCCAGGGGCGTTCTGGCGCCACCCTGTGGTGGGAAGAGCAGACCATCTGCCCAGTCGCGCTCCCAGACTAGTGCATCAGGCGAAGGTCGACCCCCGGAGCCGCTTCAAGCCCACGCATCCGACCGGACTGGGTGATCGGCGGCACGCGGTACGAGGAGTGGCGGCTCGGTCGACTGCTCAGAGTGCCCGGGCACAGGGTCTCCCCCGCGAAACGGGGCGATGGATGGTCGAAAGGCATGGCAAAACACAGCAGGCGCCTCGCGCCTCCACCATAGGGACTCCCCTGGCTGCAACTGCTTCGTCGAGACGCATGCTGATGCTGGCGCGTGGTGTCCGGGCCAGCGTCCCGAGCAGGGCTGGGCCTCAGGCGTTGCACCAGTCGGGCATGGTGAACCAGCCCCCGTGCCCGTAGTGGTTCAGCTCGTCCAGGCGGATGGTCTCGGTGGAGCCGGGGGTGGTGCCCTCCGGCGACGTGCGAGCCGCCCAGTCGACGATGATGGTCGGGCCCTCTGCTCGCCATGTGCCACTGGCCGGAATCTGCTTGAAGTCTCCATCGCGCACCCACCCGTTCACCGTGCCCGTGAGTTCGGTCGGGTGGGTGCGCGCAAAGCGTACCTCGGCCATCGTTGCCACGCCTGGGGTGTCGCCCCACAGAGTCGCTCCGTCGTAGAGGTTGGCGGTCTGCTGTGCGGTCTTCGGCTCGCCCTCGACCGCAAGGCGGAAGGCCATCATCGACCGCAGGGAGTCCAGATCGGTGTCGACCCGCGCGCGGGCTGCCCGCTTGGGATCCTTCGCGACCGCCCGCCGCAGGTACTCCGGCGCAGCCTCCCAAGAATAATCCATGTCGCAGGGACCCAGGGTCTTCAGCAGCAGCCCGATCACGCAGGCGAGGTTGTAGTTCGCCAGCGCATGGTTTTCATCGCGCTTGAGGGCTTCAGAGAAGAGCATCCCAGCATCGTTGTACCGCTTCTCCTTGTAGCACCGCATCCCCAGAGCGTTGAGCTGGTCGGCGGGGAGGTCGTGGTCGTTGGCCTCCACGATGGCCGCGTCGCAGGCGGTGGGCTCAGGAGAAGGGGGGGCCGTCTCGGGCTCGGTGGCGGTGGCGATGGTGGTGCCGAGAGCGAGGGACAAGAGCAGGGGCACAGTCATGGACGACACCTCGGTCAGAGTGGTGATGGCACTGCGGTCGATTGGCTGCAGTCTACAAGGTGGGCCTCGACGCACAGCCGCGTGCCGGATTCAATCCGTTCGCTCGGCCCTTCTGCTCGGAAGCCCAAAACCTCCCTGAGTCCACAGTGTTTGGACGGAGAGGGCGCGAGGTGGGTGCGGTCAATGCCTGGGCCTGCGGATTGCCGCAACCAAACAGCCCGAGCCACAGCGGCAGACCGTGGAATGGCTTTCATTTCACGTGCCTCCAAGGCCGCACTTGTCGATGTTCCCTACCGCTCCCATCGCACGTCTGGCACAAACGCCCGACATGAGGCTGTTTACACTCTACGAGACCGCGCCAAGCTGGGGCCGTTCGACGACCCGCCGCCCGCCGACAGCGCAGCAACCCCTTGAATGCCCTCCGCCAGTACGGCCCCACACAGAGCCCTCTCCACCCGTCGCACTCCCCGCCACGGAGCTACCAGGGAGGCTGTGCCCTGCGTCAGTCCACCGAGGCCTCAAATGCCTGTAGGCGTGCGCGGAGGTCCAACACCTCAGGCGTGTCCCAGACCTGACCGTAGATGTTCACCTGCTCGGTCGGGTCCGTCTCGAGGTCGTACAGCTCCCACTCCGGTCGCTGGATGCGCTTGTCGCTGAGCCAGCCATACCAGCTCACTTCCCTTTCCACGGCTCGCGCAGTCCGATGCACGAGCTTGTAGCGCGCGCTTCGAATCGCCCGGTCGCGCCAGGTCCCCTCATCGAGTCGCTGGGTCACGCGGTGCACAAATGCTTCTGGCATCCCCGACTTGTGCCGGAAGATGTCTTCCCACAAAGGGACCCGCTCCACGATGGCAGCTCGGTCTGGATCGGCTGCGCCAGCTGCAATGGCCGGCGCGAGGCTGCGACCATCCGCTTGGGGGAGTGGGGGCAAGCCCAGCAGGTCGAGCATGGTTGGCGCGAGATCCACGCCTTCCACCACCTCCGAGATGCGCGCCGGCGCCCGACGGAGAGCCGGGTCGAGCACCACCATGGCCATCCGGGTCTCGACATCGAAGAGATCGTAGTGACCGTAGTAGCCGTGTTCCCCGAGGTCTTCACCATGGATGCCGTACAGCACGATGAGCGTGGACTGAAGCTGGTCTTCGGACAAGCTGTCGACCAGCTCCCCGATGAATCGATCCACATACCAGAGGCCCACGTCGTACCGGGCACGGATGAGCTCGTGATCGTCGCTCGGCAGCACACGGACCTTGCCGTCTTCTCCGTAGATTTGGCCCTGGTACAGGCGGCTCAGGATGCGGAAATTCAGAGGTCCTCGGTCCCGCAGCATGCCCGAGTAGCTGGGCGGGTCGAACCGCGTCTGCTCTGTGGGCGGCACATTCACGCCGTAGGGCCAGTGGAGGGTTCCAAACACCAGCCACAGAAACCAGGGGCGCTCGGCTTGGCTGCGCAGCCAAGGGATGGCGTCCGATGGCAGGTTCCGATGCCCGGAGTATACGAAGCGGTCGAAGCCCCGCCCAAACGACGAGCTGGGATTGAGGCCCTCCCGCATGAAGGGGGCCCGCTCCCCGTCGCCCGCCGACATGTCGGTCATCACCTCGAAGCTGGTCCCCATCGCCATCGTGTTGTACCCCGCGGCCTGGAGTCGCTCCGGCAGGGTGGGAATCGCTGGATCGAGCGTGCTCGCAAAGCTCACGAACCCACTGCGAGACGGGTAGCGTCCGGTGAAGTTGGCCATCTGGGCGATGGGGGTCTGGTACGCATGGGCCATGAAGGTGTCGAACACCACCCCTTGCTCCACCATTTCGCAGATGTTGGGCGTGGTCTGGACCGAATGCCCGAAGCACGGCATGCGGTCCGGTCGAAAGATGTCGAGCGCGATGAGCAGGAGGT
>CAJWOS010000107.1 GCA_913044235.1 uncultured Pseudomonadota bacterium | reverse complement strand
GGGCTCGAAGATCCGGGACTGACTCTGGGCTTCGCCATGTGCAACATGGGTGTGGATCCCCGCCAAGTGGAAGCCGCGATGAACGACGAGGTGGAGCGCATGAAGCGCGAACTCATCTCCGACCGCGAACTCCAAAAGTTGAAGAACCAAATCGAATACGGCTTCGTGACCGGAAACCAAAGCATGGCCGGCATTGCAGAAAGCCTCGCCAACTACCACACGTACTTTGGCGACGCCAACCTCATCAACACGGAAATTGAGCGCTACTTGGCCATTACGCCGGAAGACATCCGCGCGGCCGCTCAGAAATACTACATGCCTGAACAGCGCGTGACCCTCTACTTCTTGCACGATCCCAATTCCCAGCCATGAAATTGATTTCCACCACCCTCCTTCGCCGCGCGGGACTCTTCGCGATGGCTCTCGCTGTGAGCACGCTGTCTTGGGGTCAAGTTGACCGCAGCAAGGCCCCGGAAGCGGGTCCCGCTCCTGAATTGAAAATCGGCACGCCGACCAAGCTCAAGCTCGACAACGGCCTGCAGGTTGTCATCATGAACCACGGCGAAGCGCCGCTCGTGAAGATTGGCGTGCGGGTGGCCGGCGACGACGCCGTCGCGCCCCATGACGGCATGGACACCATGGCCGAGTACCTCTACTCCGGCAGCAGCGCCCTCAACTCCCAGACCCAGAGCCCACTTCGCGTTGCCGGCGAAGCCATGCGGAACCAGCGGCAGGTCTACGCCTCCGGCAGCTCGGGCAACGTCGAGCAACTGCTTCACCAGACCCGTCTGCAGATCGACGAGATCGACTGGCAGATGGCCGACAAGACACAGCGGATCAAAAGCTTTGTCAGCCGGAGCAAGTCCCAGGGACGCAACCCCGACGTCTGGGCGAGCCGCCTGCGGAGCGAGCGGGTCTGGCCAAACCACCCCTACGGTGCGTGGTGGAAGCCGGCCGACTTCGAGATCATGAAGGACTGGTCCAAGGCAGAGCTGCAAGCCTGGCAGCAGACCAAGTGGCAGCCGGCCAATGCGTATCTCGTGGTGGTCGGCAAGATCGACGTCGACGAGACCGAACGGTACGTGCGCGAGTACTTCTCCAGCTGGGCGTATGAAGGCAGCAGTACGCCCGGTAAGCTCGCACCGCCTCCCGCACCCACAGAGCTGCCGGAGCGACAGGTCCTGCTCTTCGACAAGCCCATCGCCACCCAGTCCAAGGTCACCCTGGCCTGCCCGCTCAAGCGTGAAGGCGACCAGCACTACGCACGTACACAGGTCATCTCGAAGCTGTTCACGTACTTCGCCTTCGGCCGTCTGCGCGAGCAGAAGGGCCTTACCTACGGTGCCTATGCCTCTCCATCCATGATGTGGGGCGACACCACCCAGATGCGGATTTCGACGGTCATCCAGAACTCTGGCGCCGCTTACGGCGTCCAGACCATGTTCGATATCATCGAAGAGGGCGCCAACGGCGAGCTCGACGAGGGCCTCATCGCCACCGAGAAGTGGAACGTGGCCCGCGAGACCGTGACCCGGATTCAGTCGGGTGACCAGATGCTCAGCACCATCCTGTCCAAGGGCCGCGAGAACCTCGACTTCTTCCGGCAGTACCCCGACGAGCTTTCCAACGTATCGCAGGCCGACTTCCAAGACGCCCTGTCGATCTGCAAGGACCACGAGGTCGTCACGGTGGTCGGTCCGGTCGATACCATCAAGGAGAGCTTCGACGAGAAGGGCATCGCCTACGAAGTGATCGAGTGGGAAGACCTCTACCTCGAGCAGCTCACCGAGAAGGAACGGAAGAAGTACCTCAAGAACAAGGCCAAGCAGGAAGCCGAAGAGGCCAAGGCTGCTGAAGAAGAAGCCGAGACTGAAGCCGGCTGAGGCCACTCGCCGTACTCCAGACCCCCGGTCGTGTCTGCGGCCGGGGGTTTTTGCGTTGTGGCACCCCATCGCAGAGCCAGGCCCAATCGGCCACGCGAACCAGCCGGTCGCGATTGGCTGCGACCTGAGGTGTACCCGCCAGTTCTAGTTGGGAACCTCAAAGACGAGAACGATCTGGTTCTCAAGGACCTCGTGCTTCTCCACGCGCATCCAGCCTGCTCTCTCCAGCTCTCCTGTGACTTGATCCGGCGAGAGCTTGCTGTCTGGCGGCGGCCCGACCAGCAGCGGACCGGGGCGGTAGTCGACCACAACAAGCAGCCCACCGGGCCGAAGGGCCGCGCGAAGCTGTGTAAAATACGCCACCCGGTCGTCAATGTGCCGGTAGCTGTCCACCAACAGGATCCGGTCGACCTCCTGCGGCAGCAGGCCCGCATCGTCAGCCTGCGCAAGGCGGGGCACCACCTGGGGCGTGCCTTCCGAGACCGCTCTTTCCGCCATGTGGTCCACCATCGACCGCTCGATATCGACGGCAAAGACCTTGCCCTTGCGGCCGACTGCAGCAGCGAGGTGGCGGTTGAAGTACCCGGTCCCCGCCCCGATGTCGGCCACGATCATCCCCTTCTGCAGTCCAAGCAGCGCCACCACCACCGATGGCTGCTGCCAGTCGTCTCGGCTCGGCTCGTCGAAGACCGCAGTCCAGGACTCCACATCGTCGAAGCGTTGCCGGGTCGGGTCGGGGGAGGCGTCCGTACATTCCACTGCGGACACAGGGTTCGAGAGACCGAGAGAGTCGATGAAGTCGTCTTCCGCGAAGTCAGCGAAGCTGAGCAGATCGTCGTCGTTACCCGGACGCTGTGAATTGGGAAACGTGACCCAGTGGGCAGGCAGCTCCCAGGAGACCACGCGAACGGAAAAGTGGCCAGCCAGGACTGCGGGATCCTGGGCTGCCCAGGTCTGCGCGATGCTCGGCTTGGGTGTCCGATAGATGCAGATGCGCTGTAGCTCCGCTGAGGGCAGCGTCGCGTCCCCGCACACCTCGACTTGTCCGGCCTGCCACATGGCTTCGACGTATGCGAGATGGTCCGCCTGGAGAGCGTCCAGCACAGGAGATGGCTTGTCGCTCCAGCTCGGTCCCTTCTCCAGCAACACGACTTGGATCACATCCATGTCGACGGCGCTCGACCCCTCATTGGAGGCAGCGTTCACCGACGCTCCAAACCCCAGGAGCGCTGCAAGCTCGAATCCAACCATCGACCACCTCTTCAGCGGGCCCATCCCTGGACCTCAGATGATGCAGTGACCGGCAAGCTGTTGCAGTCCCGGTCGCACCCGGAGTAACCCCAGGAGGCGCAGCAAAGACACGGGAAGCGTGCGATTGGATCCGCTTCGGTGCGGCAGACCCCGACTGCGAGGCCCCCTGGTCACTCCCCAAGAGCAGCAACGCTCGACAAGCTCCGCGGAATTGCAGTACCAAAGAGGGGTCTTTCCCGCGGCAGCGGGAACTTCTCTGGCTGTGGGGAGCTTCGTATGGCTCGGAGCGCAAAAGACCGCGACGCCATCTTCGAACAGGCGCTGCAGGACTACATCAAGCTCAGCAAGAGCAAGGGAAAGCTCGTCGAGCTGGACTGGCGAGACGTCTATGCCTGGCTGCAGCACGGGCACGAGGCCCGCGCCGCTGAGGGTTCAAAAGTCCTGACGGATCCGCAGTGGCGAGACCAAAGAGACCAGCACGTGCTGGGCCTGCTTCAGGAGCTGACCGCGAAAGACTACGGCACTTGCTTTGGAAGCTTCCGCTTTGAAGGCTGGATCCGTTGGCTCAAGAACGCCAAGACCGCCAACCGCAAGCTCCTCGCGCGATCTCCAAGCGCAGCACTCTTCGTGGGCGGAGACCGCAAGGGCGCACCCGATCCGGCTGGACGATTCTTGCTGCGAGTGCCCGCCAAGTGCCCGGTCAGAGGAGAACCCACACCCGACCGCTCCTTTCCGCCTGCACCCATCGAGACCGAGCAGTGGACGGTGCGCCACCTGATCGAGGCGATCGACACCGATGCCGGAAAGAAGCCAAGCAAGACCCTCGCCACCATTCAGGCCCACCAACGCGACGAAGGCCCCCCTCTCGCCCGGCACGACAAGTACAGCCAGAAGGTGTTCGGAAAGCCCAACGCAAGCACCGAAGCATTGATCGCCAGCAACGACCCGAAGCTGTTCGTGTTGCCGTCTACCCTGGACCAATTCGCGGGCGCCACGAGCCTGCACATCGACAACACACCGCTGCTGGCCGTGCCCGAGTCCATCGGCAGCCTTTCCGCTCTGCAGACCCTACAAGTGCGCTCGACCCTGCTCACGCACCTCCCCGCGGCGATCGGAGCACTGTCGCAGCTCACAACGCTCGACCTCAGCGGCAACCTTGCGCTCGAGAGCCTCCCACCCGAGCTGGTCCGCCTCGACGCCTTGATCCAGCTCGACCTCTCTCACTGCGAGCGCCTGCAGGTCGACGTAGGGCTGCTCGGACAGCTGCGCACACTGTACGAGATCAACCTGCCTCCCCACACCACCGAAGACGAGTGGATGGATCTGCAGGACTCGCTCCCCGCGTGCGTCATCCGTGTTCATCGCTACGACGCGGATCAGGGAATCATGGTGGATGTGGCCGACCGCGAGTAGCTGCGCCGCGTTCGAGCCAATCCTGCCACACGTGCACGAGTGGCCGCCGGTCACCAGATGACGATGCGGTCTTCTGGCGCCAGGTACAGCGCGTGCGCTTCGGTCACCCCAAACGCATCGTACCAAGCCTCAAGGTTCCGCACGATGCCGTTGACGCGGAACAGCGCGGGGCTGTGAGGGTCGGTGACCAGTTGCTGCCGGAGTGCCTTTTCGTTGTACTTCGACCGCCAGACCTGCGCCCAGCTCATGAAGAACCGCTGGTCGCCCGTGAGGCCATCAATCACGGAATCTTCTTTGCCATCGAGCGAGAGCTTGTAGGCGCGGTAGGCGAGCGAGAGTCCGCCCAGGTCGCCGATGTTCTCACCCAGCGTGAGGCGCCCGTTCACACAGGTCTCCCCTTCATCGAGCGGACAGTAGCCATCGTACTGTGCCACGAGAGCATCTCCGAGCGCTTGGAAGGCTGCGAGGTCCTCGTCGGTCCACCAATTCTTCAGCACTCCCTGGGCGTCGTACTTTGCCCCCTGGTCGTCGAAGCCGTGTCCCATCTCGTGGCCGATCACGCCGCCGATGGCCCCGTAGTTGACCGCCGGGTCGGAGCCCATCCCGAAGAAGGGATGGTCGAGGATGGCCGCCGGGAAGACGATCTCGTTGAATGCAGGATTGTAGTAGGCGTTGACCGTTTGTGGGTTCATGAACCACTGGTCGCGGTCCACCGGCTTCTTCAAGTCGCTGCGGTTGTCTTCCCAGCTCCATGCCGCATTCTGGATGCTGTTTTCGAGGGCATTGTCGCCGATGGTGAGGCCTTCGTAGGTCTCAAACTCCTTGGGGTAGCCCACCTTTGGGTTGAAGCTGGCGAGCTTGGCATGGGCCATCACCTTGGTCTCGGGCCCCATCCAGGTCAGCTCATCGAGGTTGAGCGCCATCGCCTTGCTGAGGTTGGCCACGAGCGCATCCATCTCGACCTTCGCCTGGGGCGGGAAGTGTCGGTCGACATAGACCTGTCCGATGGCTTCACCCACAGCACCTTCCGTCGCGCGAACCGCCCGCTTCCAGCGCTTGCGCTGCTCGGTCTGACCGCGCATCGCCGTGCCGTAGAGCGCGAAGGTGGCATCGTCGAAGGCCGCTGGCAGCACCGACGCGTGGTCGATCAGGAAGTGCACCCGAAGCCAGGTCTTCCAGTCATCCAGGCTGGCCTCGTGGGCCAGTGCAAAGGCACCCGGGAAGCCTGCGCCAAGCTTCTCGGCGTCTTCTTCCGAGATCTGGGCGGCTGCGAGCTCCTCCGCCGTGGGCGGGACCAAGCTCACGAGAAAGGTCTCCTCTTCAGCGATTCCCATGCCCTCGAGGAAGGACATGACCGGGAAATCGCCGCCGAGAGCGATGAACTCATCGCGGCTGAGCTTGTTGTAGGTGATCTCGGGGTTGCGCAGGAGGGTGCGGTCCCAGTGGGTCTCGGCAAGCTTGGTCTCAAGCGCCATCACTGTGGCGGCCTTCGCTTCAGCGTCTTCATCGCCCGCCGCTGTAAACATAGCGGTGAGCATCGTGATGTAGGCCGTGCGTAGGGCCTTTGAGGACTCGTTGTCGCTCAGGTAGTAGTCGCGGTCGGGCAGACCGAGACCCGAAAGACCGAATTGCATGATGTTGACGTCTGGGGCCTTGTCGTCGACAAAGACATACCCGCCAAACGGCGACGCGAAGCCAGGCTGGGAGAAGCACGTCGCAAGCGCCTCGCGACTGTCGATGGCGTCGATGCGATCGAGGTAAGGCTGGGCCGGTGCGAGCCCCGCAGCCTCGATGGCCTCGATGTTCATGTACGCATTGTAGAACGCGGCCACCTTGCCCGAAGGAGTGTCCAAGGCCGGCTTGGCGGCGGCGAGGTCTTCGATCACCCAGCGCACCCGCTGCTCACTCTTCTCAGCGAGCAGATCGAAGCTACCGTAGCGGCTGCGGTCGGCAGGCATCTCGAACCGGTCGTACCAGCCGCCATTGACATGCATGAAGAAGTTGTCGCCGGGATGCACGTCAGGATTGCCGGTGGTGAGATCGAGTCCGTACTCGCCCCACACATCGGGAGACACGGTGTCCAGGACGCGCTCGGGCACAGGAGCCTCGACCGGTTCGGCGGGCTCGGCAGGAGCCGGCGCCGTGGGTGCCTTTGGAGCACACGCTGCAAGCAGAAGAATGATGAGATTACGCATGCCCGCGACCTTATCTGGAAGAAACAATGAAGACCAGACCCCGAGACAAGGCCTGCTGCAGACCGACGCAGCTCTGAAGCCGATGGAGCCTTCCGGCTCTCACGGTCGATCTTGAATTTCTTTCGAGAGACCCCTTCACCAGTGAATTCACACCATCTATTCTACGGGGAGGAAACCATGGAGTGCACCGTTCGACCGCCAAGCTGCGGGTCGATTTGTCGCATCGTTTTCGCAAAGTGCGGCGATCGCCCCAACAAAGCGACCATCTGCTGTTGACTGCCGCCCACCGCTGAGTACTATTGAACCATGCCCAATAACAATACCATCGACGTGTTGATCGTCGGGGCCGGTCTCTCGGGAATCGGTGCCGCGCATCACTTGCATGAGCGGTGTCCACAGAAATCCTTTCTCCTACTGGAAGCACGTGATGCCATTGGGGGAACATGGGATCTCTTCCGGTATCCGGGCGTGCGGTCGGACTCCGACATGTACACCTTTGGATACCGATTTCGGCCCTGGACCGGCGACCAGACTCTGGCCGATGGCCCATCCATCCTGCAGTACATCCGCGACACCGCAGCCGAAGCGGGCATTGACCAACACATCCGATTCGGGCACCGCGTGATCCGAGCGGAGTGGTCGAGCGCGCACGAACGCTGGACCATCTTCGCACGCCACATGGAGACCGGCAGCGTGGTGGAGCTCACCGCCAAGTTCCTGTTCAACTGCAGCGGCTACTACCGCTACGACAAAGGGTACACGCCCGACTTTCCCCACATCGACGACTTCGACGGCACGGTGGTTCATCCGCAACACTGGCCCGAAGACCTCGACCATTCGGGCAAGCGAGTGGTGGTCATCGGAAGTGGAGCCACAGCGGTCACTCTGGTACCCGCGATGGCCTCGAAGGCCAACCATGTGGTGATGCTCCAGCGCTCTCCCACTTATGTGGGCAGTGTGCCCAGTCAGGATGCCGTCGCAATGTTCCTGCGTCGCTGGCTCCCGGCCAAAGCAGCATACACGCTCACCCGATGGAAGAACGTCGCCCGCAGCATCTACATCTACGAGGTGGCACAGCGACGGCCCAAGCAAGTCAAGGCCTACTTGCGTCGCATGGCGCAGGCAGAGCTGCCCGAAGACTATCCAGTGGATGTGCACTTCAATCCTCGGTACAACCCCTGGGACCAGAGGCTGTGTGCGGTCCCCGACGGCGACCTCTTCCAAGCCATCCGCTCCGGCCGTGCGTCCATCGTCACCGACACCATCGAGCGGTTCACCCCCCGTGGTGTCCAGCTCACCTCCGGCACGGAGCTTGAGGCCGACATCGTTGTGACGGCCACCGGCTTCACCCTCCAGATGATGGGTGGCGCCGAGCTTGTGGTCGATGGAGAGCCGGTGGTCTTTTCCGAGCGCATGACCTACAAGGGCATGATGCTGAGCGGAGTCCCCAACAGCGCTTTCACCGTGGGCTACACCAACTCTTCCTGGACACTGAAGGCCGACTTGGTCTCCGAATACGTCTGTCGCATCCTCAACCACATGGATGGGCAAGGCTACGCGGTGCAGGTGCCCCGCGCCGACCCCTCCCTGGAACCCAGCCTGTTGCTCGATTTTGGCGCTGGCTATGTGCGCCGATCGATCGACGAGCTGCCCCGACAGGGCCCGGAATGGCCCTGGCGCATGCGAATGAACTACGCCGCCGACGTCTTGTCGATCCGACATGGCCCTCTCGTTGACAACGCCATGGAGTTTCGCCGGCCGAGTACCCAAGCCAAGCCCGAGACGACCCGCCACACCGCATCTCCCTGAATCAAGGTTCCCGCCCCATCCGCCATCGATGGCGGTGAGGCTCGTGGCAGCACAGCCAACCATTCCGCTACGTTGTTGTCCGGCCGAGAGTGCCGGCCAGGGTCTACGGTCTGGTTGCGCGCTCCCCCAACACACACGCCTTCGCATGAAACACGCGCACAAGACCTTCATCGCCATCGCCTCCTCGGTCGTCGGCACACTGGGCATTGGACTTCTGGTCGGATTTCTGGGCGATTGGATTCCCAGTGCATCCATCCGGGGCCCGGCACAGGTGTCCATGGAGCCCGCCTGGCTGGTCAACCTGTGCCTCGTTGCCGGCTTCGGCGTGCAACACTCGGTGATGGCGCGGGAGTCGTTCAAGGACTGGCTGTATCCAGACGCTCTGAAGCCCATCGAGCGGAGCATCTATGTGCTCCTCACCGGTGTGACCTTGTTCGGCATCGTTGCACTCTGGCAGCCGATGACCGACCTCGTGTGGCAACTACAGCACCCCATCGCCATCGGGCTGACCACCATGGGGTCCATTTTCGGATGGGGGCTCGCGACCCTCGCGATGGTGGCCATCGATGCGCTGCAGCTGCTCGGGCTGCGGCAAGCGGGCGTGGCTCGAGCCATTCCCGACACCTTCCGTCAAGGTTGGCTGCATAGCAGGGTGCGTCATCCCATCTATACCGGCCTGCTCATCGCCTTTTGGTCCACACCGGAAATGAGCGATGGCCACTTGCTCTTCGCGATGTCGATGACCATCTATATTCGAGTCGGCATCTACTTCGAAGAACGCCACCTGACCCGCGTGCATGGCGACGTCTACCGCCGGTACATCCAGACCGTTCCGATGCTGATTCCCAGGCTGTCCAACGCAGAAACCAACAACTCACCGCGCCGCTGACCAGCGTACCCGCAGCACACACGCTGCGGGCTCAGCCAGCATGGGCGTTGAGACCAACGGGACCGCCCATCCGATGGCCACAGGTGCAGTCCTCAAGCACTCACTCGGGAGCAGGAGCGTCCGACCTCATCAAGGACACAAACCGCTCCGCACCAGACATGATCGACACCATCGCCCGCTCGAAGACCGCTTCGGCAATCGACAGATCAGGGATGAACTGCTCCACACCAGCCCAGACGTTGTCGCCCACCACCAGCACTTTGGCGACCTTGGTCTCGGCCGTGGCCGCATGGGCGGCGTGCAGCGCACGCGCACGCTCCGTGTCGCTCTCAATCTTCCAGAAGTTGGGGAACACGAGACGAAAGAGCTCAGGGTCTTCTTCGTCGATCACCAACAAGTAGGAGCGCCCCTCTCTCTCGATCGTGATGTCACCGTACTCTGTGCGCGTGATCGCAAACCCTTGCCGCGTGAGGAACGCACTGTAGTGGTCACTGGTGGTGCTGGAACTCATCCGCATCTCCTTGTTTCCCAATCCCTAATCAGATCGAACCAACGTGACTCGCTGCCCACCCAAACTGTGCCTCCGGAGGCTCCTGGGTGGGAACCCAAACCATCGCGGTCGACCCGCAGGCTGTGCCTGCCACCCACGCCGATGCGCGCTCTTGCACAGACGACTCGACGCAACCAATCGTGCCTCAGAACCACGGTTTTGAAACCACTCGAACGGGCTTCCAACCTTGCTTCCAAACGAACTTTCCCGTACGCTCCCCCCCTCTCGGGACACACAATGCGCCGCATCACCTGCCTATTCGCCCTGATCACCACAGCCTGCTCCGATGCAGACGGGACCAAGTCCAATCCGCCACCCACCGCGGAGATCTCCAGTCACGCCACCGGAGACACCGTGCGGGAGGGGTTCTCGGAGCCTCTGCTGGGACTCGTGAACGACTCCAACCACGACATCGAGCGCCTCACGGTCTCTTGGTTCGTCGGCGACACCGCGGTCTGTACCGAGTCGACCCCCGCTTCCGATGGCGTGGTCACGTGCGATCATATGTTCTCGTCATCGAGCGGCGACGTGCTTCTCGAGGTCCGAGATCCAGAAGGCGGTCTGGGCAGCGCTCAGGTGACCTTGGACGTGCAGCCCACCGATGCACCCCTGGCCGAGATCACCGCGCCCACGGAAAGCGGCATCTACTACGCCCAGCAGCCCATCGACTTCCAGGGCACTGTCTCCGACACGGAAGATCCAGCTGAAGACCTCACCATCACATGGGAGACCGATGCTCTCGGCGACCTGGCACTCCCCATCGACGTCACCAGCGAAGGCGCCGTAGAGGCCATCGGAGAGCTGGCAGAAGGCGAGCATACGGTCCGCCTGAGAGTGGTCGATAGCACGGGCAAGGAAGGCGTTGATTCGGTGGTTATCGAGGTCGGACCAGTCAACTCCGCTCCCACCTGCGCGATCACCGCCCCCGAAGATGGCAGCGCGGGAACCAAGGATGCACTGGTGGTCTTCACCGCCGAAGTCGACGACATCGATGTGAATCCCAACACCCTGTCGGTCGAGTGGATGAGCGATCAGGATGGGGCTCTTGGTACCAGCACACCCGACTCCACAGGCGGTGTCACGTTCACAGAGAGTGACCTGACCGTGAACACACACGAGGTCACCATGCTGGTGACCGACGAGATCGGCGCAACTTGCACGGCCAGTATCGTCTACACCGTGGGCACTCCGCCCGAGCTCACCATCACCGCGCCGCTCGATCGAGACGTCTTCAACGAGACCGAGCTTGTGGACTTCACGGGCACAGCTCTCGACAACGAAGACCTCGAGACCGATCTCGAGCTGGTCTGGAACAGCAGAATCGACGGCGAGTTCTCCACGTCCGGCCCCAACGCCGAGGGCGACATCGCCTTCTCCGCGGAGCTATCGCCCGGCGCCCACACCATCACCGTACGGGCGACCGATACCGACGGCCTCTACACCGAGACCACCTTCGACATCACCGTCAACGCGGTTCCCACCCAGCCCACCGTGACCATCGATCCCGATCCGGCGTACATCAACAACCCGCTCACTGCCAGCGTCACCGGCTCGACCGACCCAGACGATTCGGGCACGGTCACCTACCGCTACGACTGGTACGAAGATGGCGTGCTGTCGAGCGTCTCCACCGATGCCATTTTCCCGAGCGCCGACACGAAGAAGCACAGCACCTACCGCGTGGTCGTCACCCCAAGCGATGGCACCGGCGAAGGTCCTGCCGGCGAAGCGGAGCGGACCATCGACAACACCGATCCGATCCTGTCCGGCCCCACGCTCTCCGCCAGCACCGTGGTGGTGGGCGACACGCTCACTTGTGCCGCCAGTGCGAGCGATATCGATGGCGACACCACATCCATCACCTATTCCTGGTCCGACGGCTCCACCGGCACCACCTATGCCGTCACAAGCAGCGACGACCCCGGCGACACCATCAGCTGTACCGCCACAGCCAGCGATGGGGACGGCGGCGTGGTCACCGGCACGGTCACTGCCACCGTCGACAATACCGTTCCCGTCGTCGACTCCATCGAGATCGATCCGACGTCTGGAAAAGTGGGAGACACACTCATCTGTACGCTGACCGCCTCCGACGCAGACGGCGAAACTCCCACCATCAGCTACACGTGGTCGACCGGGGGGGCCAGCGCGACCTACACCATCGCCGCATCCGACGACCCCGGCGACACCATCAACTGCATCGCCACCGCCACCGATGCGGATGGCGGTTCCGTCACTGCCAGTACCTCGGCCACCGTCGACAACACCCCTCCCGTGTTGACCTCGGTCACAGTCTCTCCCGCAGCCGCGATGGTGGGCGAAGACCTCACATGTTCGGCCAACGCCTCCGATGCGGACGGCGAAGCCCCCACCCTGACCTACGCCTGGTCGACCGGGGAGACGAGTGATGTCTACACCGTCCGGCCCAGCGACGACCCCGGCGACACCATCTCGTGCACGGTCACCGCCACCGACACCGACGGCGGAACCGACACGGGCACCGCATCCGCCTCGGTCGACAACTCCGACCCCGTGATTGACACCATCTCCGTGTCTCCCAGCAACGGCACGGTCGGCGACACGCTCTCGTGCACCGCCACCGCCTCCGACGGCGATGGTGAAAGCCCCACCATCGCCTACACCTGGTCCACCGGTGAGACCGGTCCCAGCTACACCATCCAGGCCTCGGACAACCCCGGCGACATCATCTCCTGCACCGCCACTGCCACCGACCTCGATCTGGGCACGGGCTCCGGCACTGCGTCTGCCACCGTCGACAACTCCGCCCCCGTGATCGAAAGCATCGAAGTCGACCCGCGCACCGGCAAGGTGGGCGACATGCTCACCTGCACCGCCACCGCTTCGGATGATGATGGCGGAACCCCCACCATCACCTATGCATGGTCCACGGGCGCGACGGGCGACACCTATACCATCCAGTCCAGCGACGACCCCGGCGACACCATCACCTGCACGGCCACAGCCACCGATACAGATGGCGGCTTGGTCTCGTTCAGCACGGGTGCCACCGTCGAAAACAGCGATCCGACCATTGACAGCATGTCGATCAGCCCCACGACTGCGCACAATGACGACACTCTCACCTGCTCGGCCACCACCTCCGACGCCGACGGAGACACCCCAATCGTTGCCTACACGTGGTCGGGAAGCGTCTCCGGCAGCCTGGGCAGCAGCAGCACCATCGATCTCTCCACCACCGCCGCCCAGAGCGGCGAGACCATCACCTGCACCGTGGCAGCCACCGATCCCGATGGCGGTGCCGCCACCGGCACAGCCACGCGAGACCTCGACAACCGCACACCAACCATCAGCCTGAGCCTGTCGCCCAGCTCCGGCGCCACCCGGAACGACACCATCACCTGCACCGCCACCGTGAACGATTCAGACGACGACATCCCCACCACAGACTTCGCCTGGACGGTAGAGGGAAGCAGCGTGTGGGCCACATCCACCTCGGGCCTGACCAGCACCCTCGAAGGCATGTTCGCCGCAGAAGATGAGGTGGTCTGCACCGCTACTGTCGACGACGGCAAGGGCGGTACCGCAACCGCATCGGCCTCCACCACCATCACCAACACCGCTCCCACGGTGTCGGCGGTCACACTCGACAAGAGCGTGCTTTACACCAACAACGCCCTCACGGCGAGCGTGACCACCAGCGACGCGGAGGGTGACCCCCTCACCACCACCTACGACTGGTATGTCGAGGGTGTCTCCGTCCAGAACGGCACCAACGAAACCCTCAACGGGGCCTCGGCCTCGGCCGGCTTCGACAAAGGCGACGAGGTCTATGTGGTGGTGAGCGTGACCGATGGCGCCGACACCGTCACCTCCATCAGCAGCACGCTCGAGGTGCTCAACTCCTCGCCCGGCGCGCCGGTGGTCACCATCCTGCCCAATGATCCGGTGGCCGGTGAGGACCTCACCTGCAAGATCACCACCGACGGCTTCGATGCCGACGGCGACACGCTCACCTACACCATGAGCTGGAGCTACGACTCCACCGCCTATACCGGTGCCTCCACTGCTGTGTGGACCGACGACACCGTGAGCGGAGCCGACACCACCATCGAAGAGGAATGGGTGTGTACCGCCACGCCCAACGACGGCGATGAGAGCGGCACCCCAGGCTCCGACAGCGTGACCATCGGGTGCGACCCGAGCACCGCGTCCGGCGAGGGCGAGGACTGTCCCGGCACCACCTGCCTGACCATCCTCAACGACGGCCACTCCACGGGCGACGGCACCTACTGGATCGATCCCGACGGCAGCGGCGCCTTCGAAGCCTACTGCCTGATGGACTCCACCTACGACGGCGGCGGCTGGACCTTGCTGCTGCACGTGAGCACATCGGTCGACGAGACCGACAAGGGCACCTCGGGGGACTTCTCCGAGACCGAAGGCACCAGCCTCGCCTACTCTCGCCTGACCATCTACTCAGACCTGATGCTCGACGCCGACAGCGCAGTCATGACCGAGACCGGCTTTACCCAGCGCACCCTGGTGAGCGGTGTGCACTCGAGCCTCACCGGGCGCACGCTGTACTCCCTCTGGAGCAGCGGCACCCAGGCCTACGTGGAGGCAGAAGACAACAGCAACGTGACCAACTACTACGGCGGGAGCACCTCCTCCACGCCCTACGCTAACTACGGCGTCGTCACCACCGGCTCTTCCGTCTTGGTCTTCAATGACAGTGACAGCAGCTGTGGGACCGCCACCTTCCTGGTGGGCGCCGCACACTCATACTCGAGCGGATGGACCAACTGCGCGGGCTGGCCGCAAGAAGGCGGCACAGTGAACTGGCCCGCCTACTACCGCATCTTTGCTCGCTGACGCCGGCGCGTTCCCACCGGTGCAGCAGTTCGCCTACACTTGGGCGGGCATCCAACCGAAGCCCCTGATGTGGATTGGTCGGGGCGGCCGCGAGAGCGTGGCGCCAGGGCGCCAGAGCGGTCCCCTTTCGGGTTGGAGAGTGTCTCAATGACGAGCCCCGGTCGAGACTTGCCCGCAGCGCCTTCAAGAGAGCCGGTTCCCGCGCGGCGCTACCACAACCTGGACCTCTACCGCGGCGTGCTGATGGTCCTCGGGGTCTGGCTGCACACGGCCATTCCCTACTTCGGCGGGCCCTTCACCGACCAGAGTCCAGTGGCTGCAGACGTGGTCTTCCAGCCATTGATGTTCTTCATTCACCTGTTTCGGATGCCGGCCTTCTTCGTCTTGTCGGGATTCTTCGGCGCCATGCTCTGGGCCCGACGGGGCCCGCGGGCCCTGCTGAAGCACCGGCTCAAGCGGATCGGCTTGCCGATTGTGGTCTTCTTGCCTGTGCTCTGGCAGTTCATGAAGTTCTTGGAGTACACGGAGCACGCGGTGCGCGGCGGGTCGACGTCCATGAACGACGCCATGGTCGTGGCGCTGCACCGCCTGCCGGAGCTTCCCACAGACACCATCCACCTGTGGTTCATCTACCAGCTGCTGTGGATTCACCTCGGCGTCATGGCGCTGACCTGGTGCGCAGAGCGCCAGCCGACCGTCTCGGCTTGGCTGCATCGCTCTGGACGCCGGCTGGTGGCCTCTCCCATCCAGGTGGCTGGTGGACTGGTGGTCCTGCACCTCCTGTGGCGGATCAGCTTCGGCTGGGTGGCCATCCCCACGTCCAACGCCTTTGTGCCTGACCCCGCCATCCTGGCCTACTACACGGGGTGGTTTGGACTGGGTTGGGTGTTGTGGCGGCTCGACGTCTCGCCCGAGGAGAGTTACGAGCGCATCAAGATGCGCTCGCGCGACTGCGAGTCGTCGCTGCCAGGCGGCGCTGCGGGCGACCTTTATGCGCTGCTCGGCGTGCGCCCCGACGCGTCGACGGCCGAGATCCGCACTGCCTACCGCGAGCGCGCACGGACGGCCCATCCCGACAAGGG